>QNBL01000139.1 GCA_003641695.1 Spirochaetota bacterium | reverse complement strand
TAGTATGCAATTTTCTTTTTTGCTGCAATAAGAAACTATAAAATGTAGAAAACAATAGCAAAGATCAATGTGTTCTATCTGCTTTTTAAGATACCTTTGTATGATTGCAGAACGGTTTTACTGGAAGATTGGCCCGGTATCCCCGATTCTTCAGCCTGGACCAGATAGTGGAGCGGCAGAACCGTATACCAATAGTAGGATTTGGGGGAAATGGTTCCCATAAATCCGGTCATTCCGGGGTCTGAAAAATCAAACATGCCTATTATGGGGATATCCTCTCTTGACAGGAAATCTTTTCAGAATTATCTTTAAGAAAGAAAAAGAAACTTCAGGGCAGGGTGAAAATCCCGACCGGCGGTAAAAGTCCGCGAGCGAAAGCTGATCCGGTGTAATTCCGGTACCGACAGTACAGTCTGGATGGAAGAAGTTTGGTTTCCGTCAAACTATAAATTACGGAAACTGCCGAACCTGAAGGCTTGCGATTAGTCTTCGGTTTTTTTTTGCTCTGGGTTTCCTTAGATTTAAGGAGGCTGTTATGAAACACAAATCACGAAAAAAAGTAGTATTCACGGTTCTGGTATTTACCCTTACGGCAACAGGGTTGCTGCTGTCAGGATGCAGGGGGAAATCCCACGCTGTGGGGGATCAAAAAATCGGTAATACTGGTTTCAACGTTGCGGTCTTTGTCCCCGGAGTTACCGAAGGAAGCCCTCTTTATGAACAGATGGTTGAGGGGGTGAAGAAAGCTGCTGCAGAAAAGGGAGCCATTACTGTCAAAGTCCTCGAAGCTGGATTTAACCAGGGAGAATGGGAGGAAAAACTCACCGCTCTTGCTGCTGAAAAAAAGTATGATTTAATAGTTTCTGAAAACGGTGCAATGCCCTACATAGCACTACCCGTTGCAAAAGCATTTCCGGATCAGAAATTCCTTTTTGTAGATTCCATAATCAAACCGCACAAACAGATGTATACGCTTCTCTACAATCAGATGGAGGAGGCATACCTGACTGGATATCTCGGAGGACTTATCACAAAGAGTTCCATGAAGGGGGTTAACAGGGATCTGAAAATCGGAATTATTGCAGGCCAGGAGTTTCCAGCCATGACTGAGATGATCGTTCCGGGTTACCGTATGGGAGCCGCCGCTGTAGACAGCGGTATGGAAGTTGATTTTAGAGTTCTGGGTAACTGGTACGATGCCAATAAAGCCGGAGAGCTTGCAAAAAGCATGATAGACGCAGGAGTGGATGTAATACTTCCTGTCTGCGGCGGAGCAAATCAGGGAGTTATTGCCGCAGCAAGGGAAGCGGAAATATATGTCCTGTACTTTGACAGTGAGGCGTACAGTCTGGCCCCGGGGGTAATAGCCGGATGTGTGGTTCTTGATCAGACACGAGCGGTTAAGGAGCTTGTCATCAAAGCTTATGACGGAACCCTTGAATACGGGAAATCCGCGATAGTCGGGGTAAAGGAAGGGTATGTAAGATTTGCCGACAACTCCGGTCTTTACCGCAAAACAGTTCCTGCGGAAATACGGGAAAAGATGTCCATGGCTGTAAAGTCCATGGAGAGCGGAGCTCTATCCCTTAAAATTCCTGAATACTGGAACAATTAATGCCGCTGCTTTCTCTGGAGGGTATAACGCGTTTCTACTTTGAAAGCGGTGTCCTTGCGAATGATAACGTTACGTTTAGGCTCAATAAAGGGGAGATACATGCTCTTGTCGGCGAAAACGGAGCCGGCAAGACAACCCTTATGAAAATTCTCTACGGTCTGGAGAAAAAAGACACAGGGAAGCTGTACTTCAAGGGAAAGGAGATAGAGATACATTCTCCCCAGGACGCAAACAGACTCGGAATTGGAATGGTCCGGCAGCATTTCAGGCTTATTGATGAGTTCAGCGTTGCCCAAAACTGTGTCCTTGGTATGGAGCCGGTCAAGAAAGGTATTTTTTTTGACAACGGGAAAGCCCTTGCTCTTGTCAACAGAGTGATAGATGAAAACGGATTTGATCTCAACGGCTCCGATAAGGTGGGCAGCCTTCCTGTGGGGAAACAGCAGCAAGCTGCAATTGTCAGAATGCTTTGTAGAAACGACGAGATTCTAATTCTCGATGAACCTACAGCTGTTCTCACAGAAAGGCAGCGGGATAACCTTTTTAAAACTTTAAACAAGCTGAAGTACAAGGGGAAATCGGTAATTTTGATAACCCATAAAATCTATGAGATTAAGCGGATTGCTGACCGGGTTACCGTTATGAGAAAGGGAAGGATCGAAGGGGTTTACCATAATACTGATGTAGATGAAAGTACGCTTTCAAGACTTATACTGGGACATGATTTTAACCGGGGGACAGCTCCGGCACCAGGAAGTAAAAATACCGGAACCAGGGGGGAAAGTATACAAGAAGAACTTCCGGTGCTGGTAATGAAAGATGTAGTCCTCTTTCCTTCCGGGACACATAAACCGCTCCTTGAGAACATAAATCTTGAAGTAAAAAGAGGAGAGATAGTTGGTGTTGCCGGAGTCTCCGGTAATGGACTTTCAGAGCTTGAAGATGTTGTCAGTGGCCTGATTCCCTTGACTTCAGGATCAATTACTCTAAACGGGAGAGATGCTACCTCTCTTTCCACAGCGGGCAGGAGATCTGCAGGGGCAGCTTATGTTCCTGCAGACAGAATGCGCAGAGGTGTTTCTCTGGATGCTTCTGTCCTGGAAAATATGATTATTGTAAGAAGATCTGAATTCTTTAAAAGAGGAATCTTTCTTAAAAAGGATGCATATGCCTATACCAGAAAACTGCTCTCCCGTTTTGTAATAGCGGGAGAACCGGATATACCTGTCAGAAATCTTTCAGGGGGGAACATTCAAAAAGTTATCCTTTCGAGGGA
Organism: Spirochaetota bacterium; assembly: GCA_003641695.1. Lineage (GTDB taxonomy): Bacteria > Spirochaetota > Spirochaetia > B11-G9 > B11-G9 > B11-G9. The sequence goes on along the minus strand of QNBL01000139.1, from coordinate 4,215 downwards.
ACTTTCTGTAGATTCCGATTTTATCATGTTCTCTCAGCCTGCATGGGGACTGGATGTTTCATCTTCGAAGTTTGTACACGACAGAATAGCCCTCTTGAGAGAGAGGAAGAAGGGAATTCTTCTCATCTCTACCGATCTTGACGAGATCCTGGAGCTTTCAACGAAGATTGTTGTTTTGTATCAGGGAAGAGTAACCGGTACTTTTACTAATGATGCATTTCTGACAAAGGAATTCATAGGCGACTATATGCTGGGGGTGGCGGGAAATGGAAACTAAACCGTTATCAGGTCGTATTGTTACTGTTGGAGTCTCACTTCTATCCGTTGTGGCTTTTATTTTGCTGTTCAGCAAAACCCCCTTCGATGCAGTCAGGTACTTCTTTACCGGTCCTTTTTTAAACCGGTACTTTCTGGGAAATATGATCAACTCCTCTGTCCCTCTAATTTTTACCGGTCTGGGTATTTCGATAGCGTTCAAAGCATCACTTTTTAATCTTGGCGGTGAAGGTCAGATCTATGCCGGAGCGGTTACTGCGGTTGCCGTCTGTCTTGCTTTTCCCGGAATGAATGGATTTGCCGGAATTACTGCAGCGCTTGTTGCCGGAGGAATTACCGCGGGACTGCTTGCAATGATCTCCGGATTATTAAAGGTGAAGTGGAATGTAGACAGCATGATTTCCTCCTTTTTGCTATCAGGTGCAGTACTTCATGTTGTCGATTACCTGATTACCGGACCCCTGGATGATCCCTCCAGCAGTCTTCTTGCTACCTCACCCATAAACAGTCAGTACTTTCTATCCTTTCTTATGCTTCCCTCGAAGCTGAATACAGGTTTGTTTTTAGGGCTTTTGTTTTCCGCAGGAACTGCTTTTCTTGTATACACGACACTGTGGGGGTATGAGATGAGGATAAGCGGTTACAGCCGGAGTTTTGCCGGTTACGGGGGGATAAAGGTTTCCCGCTATGTTATAACACCCTTCTTTATCAGCGGATTTCTCCATGGACTGGGAGGGGGTGTCGCCGTATTGGGTACCTACCATATGGCAATAAAAGGATTTACCGCCGGGGCCGGATGGGGTGGAATTGCTGTTGCTCTTCTTGCGGACAATAATCCTCTCCTCGTTGTTCCTGCAGCGCTTTTTCTTGCATATTTAAAAGCCGGTGCAAATACGGCGATGCAGTACACCGATGTAACCATGGAGATCGCAGTGGTTGCCCAGGCGGTAGTGTATTTCCTGGTAACCTCGGAAATCATGTACACAATCTTCCGAAGAAAGAGAAAAGAACCATGAAAGTAATACATGATGCTGTTTCCATAATGACTCCTTTCCTTCTTGCAGCAGCCGGCGGTCTTTTGACTGAACTTTCCGGAACTCTGACAATTGCTCTGGAAGGCTTTATGCTTATCGGGGCTTTTTCAGGGGTTGTGTTCGCCCATATTATTGGAAGTACTTCTGCAGGGATTATCGCCGGGGCGTTGGCTTCGATGATCTTTGCTCTTCTTTACGGAGGTATTACCTATTACCTGAAGGCAAACATTTTTATTGCAGGGCTCGCTGCAAATCTTCTTGCCTCCGGGCTTACAGCCATGCTCTCCTTCAGTTTCTTCGGAACAAAAGGGGTTATCCATTTTTCAGATGTGGAAGGTCTAAGGGCTTTCCATGTGCCCCTGCTGGGGGAGTATTCATTCATGGTGTATATAAGCTGGGCAGTACTTTTGCTGATCTGGTTCATCCTGAATAAAACACCTTTAGGGATGAGAATCCGGGGGACAGGATTTGACAGCGAAACAATCCGTTCTATAGGCCTTAAACCTGAATTATACCGCCTTTTGTCAGTTCTGATTGCCGGGTTTACCTGTGGACTTGCCGGATCCATGCTCTCTTTAAGTGTTTCATCCTTTGTTCCTGATATGACAGCAGGAAGGGGCTGGATTGCTCTTGTCGTAATATATTTGGGCAACCGAACCATAGCAGGGGTTCTGGCGGCATCTTTTGTCTTTGGTTTATCAATAAGTCTATCGAATTATGCCCAGGGGATAGTTACTATTCCCTCTGACTTTATTCTTGCTTTTCCGTACATCTTAACGGTTTCTGCAATGATTATTTATTCAATCTGGCAGGGCAGAAAGAAAGGGGTAAAAGAGTAATGAACGGAACAATACTGACCTTTGATATCGGTTCAACTATTGTAAAGGGAGGATTATTTTCTTCCGGCGGTGAGCTGCTGAAGTCCTGTTCCGTAAGAGTTGAAATGCAGGGTACGTATAGTTCTGTATTTCAGGAAATTGATCCTCTCCTCTGGGTAGATGCGGTGGAAGAAATTTTGAAATCTCTTTTATCCACCACCGGCAGGGCAGGGAGGAATCTCCTTGAAGCAGTGGTGGTCAGTGGAAACGGACCTACTCTTACCGTCATTGACAAATCAGGCAAACCTCTTATACCTGCCATGACATGGCTTGATCGAAGAGCTTTAACGGAATCGGAGCATATAAAGGGAAAGACCGGAGTATGGATTGACCCTTCTTTTTATCTCCCGAAGATTCTGTGGCTCAGGAAACACCGGCGCAGTATATATGAAAAGGCAGATTACTTTTTATCTCCTGCTGAATATATAAATTATCTTTTAACCGGAGAACCCTTTATGGTTATCCCCGGAGAAGGGCTCGAGAATCTTATCTGGACCGGAGAGTTGATAGAAAAGCTGGAACTTGCTAAAGACAAATTTCCTCCCACGGTAGATATAGGTGCAGAAGTCGGTTTTACGGCTGCGGCAGCAGAAACAAAATTCGGTATTCCCCGCGGAGTGCCGGTGTTTGCCGGGGGACCGGATTTTGCCATGGCCATCCTGGGAAGCGGTGCAGTAGAACCGGGAAGCGGGTGTGACAGAGCCGGGACATCGGAGGGGATAAACATCTGCAGCAGCAGTCCGGTGCAAAACAGCAGGCTTATGTGTTACCGGCATGTTATTACCCCTTACTGGAATGTAACGGGAATTATCTCTACAACAGGGAAGGCTGTGGAATGGTTTCAAAGGGAGTTCCTTCCTGAAATAAGTTTTGATCAACTCTACTCTTATGCTGCCGGTGCAGAGAAAGGATCAGGTAAATTAATGTTTCTTCCCTATTTGGCAGGTGAAAGAGCACCTCTCTGGGACATGCATGCCAGGGGTACTTTCCTGGGACTGTCACTGCATCATGGGCGGAAAGAGATGGCCCGGGCAGTGCTTGAATCGACAGGTTATGCGATCAGGGATGTTCTGGAGACTATGGCGAATTCCGGTGTTCATACCGATGAACTGAGAATAGCCGGAAGTGCCGGGCGGATAGATGTGTGGAATCAGATTAAGGCGGATATTACCGGCAAGCGTGTTCTCGTTCCTGAAGTTGCCCTAAGCGAATTAACTGGTGGCCTGTGTACCGCACTTTACGGTTTAGGCAGGTTTGGTTCGTTAAAAGATGCTTCACAAAAAATTGTATCCATAGCCAAAGTATTTGAACCGGGGAATGACAGGAATATCTACGATGATCTTTTTAATCTCTACAGGGAAGGGTATCGAAGTTTGAAGGAGCTCTACGGAAGACTTGCTTTAATTGACTAAATAAATTTGATATGTTAGATGTAATATATAGTTGCTGAGATGTTGAGAGGTTCCCGTGAAAAAGCTTGAAAAATATTTTGAAAAATACCGGAAAAATATAGTAGGGATCAATGCGGAATTTGATTCACCCTACGGAAGAAAGAAAATTATCTATGCTGACTGGATTGCCAGCGGAAGATTCTATGCTCCGATAGAGGAGAAACTACTGAATGAAGTTGGTCCGTATGTGGCCAATACCCACTCCGAATCCAGTGAAACGGGAATGATAATGACCCGTGCTTATCATAAAGCGCACGAAATAATAAAGGATCATGTAAATGCTTCTGATGATGATGTTATTATAACAGCAGGATTCGGTATGACTGCCGTCATAAATAAAATGCAGAGATTAATGCAGCTTAGAGTTCCTGAAACATTAAAACCGGGATATCTTTCCGGCGGCTTCCCCTCTGCAAAACTGGATCCGGTGGAAAATGCGGACAGGCCCATAGTTTTTGTTACCCATATGGAACACCATTCCAACCATACTTCCTGGCTCGAAACAATAGCAGATGTTGTTGTAATAGATCCTGACGAGAATCTGCTTGTAAGCACGGACAACCTGAGAAAACTTCT
>QNBL01000138.1 GCA_003641695.1 Spirochaetota bacterium | reverse complement strand
GATCCGGATCATCCCCAAAAACAGGTTACAGCCGTAGAAGATGTTAACCTGGAGATCAATGAAGGGGAGATGGTAAGTTTTCTCGGCCCTTCAGGATGCGGAAAAACAACAACCTTGAGAATTGTATCGGGCTTTGAAACCCCAACAACAGGGGAAATCTGGCTATCCGGGGAGATGATTAACAATCTGCCGCCGAACAAGAGGGATACCGCCATGGTATTTCAGAGTTATGCAATATTTCCGCATCTTTCTGTGGGACAGAACATTGCATTCGGGCTCGAGCTAAAGGGGTTTGATAAAAAGGTTATAAAGGAAGAAGTTGACAAGATAATGGAGATAATGAATCTTCAGGAGTACTACAACCGCCGTCCCGATCAGCTTTCCGGAGGACAGCAGCAGAGGGTTGCTTTGGCAAGATCGATCATTAATCGTCCAAGCGTTCTTCTTTTTGACGAACCCCTGTCCAATCTTGACGCGAAACTCAGGGAGCAGATGAGGTTTGAGATAAGAAGAATACAGCAGACTTTCAAGATAACTAGCATATATGTTACCCACGATCAGGCTGAGGCGATGATAGTATCAGACAGGATCGTTGTAATGAATGAAGGGCATATTATGCAGGTGGGGACCCCTTTTGAAATATACTCCAAACCTGTAAACCAGTTTGTTGCGGATTTTGTAGGGAGAGTAAATTCGGTAAAGGGGAAGATTACTGCTCCTGATACGGGAGACGGCTTTTCGGTGGATTTTGACGGGAAAGTAAAAAAAATTCCGGGCAAACTGAAAAAAGATGCAGTCGGTAATGCGGTAAACGCCATAGTAAGACCCGAATCCCTTCAGATTAAAGATTACAATTCCGGGGATATCGGTCTTTTCCGGGGAAAGATAATCAAGATGGTATATCTTGGGCCTACCGTTGAATACGACATTGAAATACCAGGAAGAGATCCCATCTATGCTGTAACCCATAACCCTATTGAGGAAGGGTTTTTCAGTGTTGGAGATGAAGTGAGTGTGGACTTTTCTCCGGCTGCGGTACACTTGCTTGAGGGCTAGGAATAGCTTAGTATATATCTATCCCAAAGAAAGAGATATGGAGAAACAGGTTATAATAACCTGGCGGCAATCATCTTTCTCAGGTTTTTAAATCCGTAAAGCTTGCTCTGATCCTTATCGAGTACCTCATGTTTTCACCATTACGGGTAAAGAGCTTTCTAAACTTCTTTCAGCACATTGAGCAGGAAATCCCATGTCCTCTGAACCGACGGGATACTGAGCCGTTCATTGGGTGTATGGACCTCTTTCATGTCCGGTCCGAAGGAGATCATCTCCATATTCTCGAACTTTTCACCAAGAACTCCGCACTCAAGTCCTGCGTGTATGGCCGTTACCTCCGGTTCCTTTCCCGTTGATTCTGTATAGACCTTTTTAAAGGTTTTCAAGATTCCGGAATCAGGATCGGGATCCCATGCCGGGTGTTCCCCTTCAAGCTTGATTTCAGCACCTGCATGAGTCAGGATAGTCCTTACCTTGAGCGCTATATGGTCCAATGCGCTCATGGTGGAGGAGCGCTGGCTTGTCAGGATGGTTACCGTTGAATCCTTCAGGTGCACTGCCGCCAAATTTGTAGATGTCTCCACCAGTCCGGGGAGTTTTCGGCTCATCCCGATAACCCCGTGGGGAAGGATAAAGAGAGTATCTATTATTTTTACAGAGTCGCTGGCGGAGAGAACCTTTTCGGGAGTTGAATCAAGCTTTATCAGTTCCACCTTGAGATCCGGTTCGATATCTGAGTATTCTTCAAGCAGAATGGATCTGTATTTTTCAACAATCTGAACAATTTGTTCTTCCATCCCTTTTCCAACGGTAAAAGAAGCACTGCACTCCCGCGGGATGGCATTATGCTTGTCTCCTCCGTCAATCTGAAAAAGGCTGACTTTGGTTTCATCGGTTAAAGCTTTGAGTATCCGTGAACAGAAGACCACAGAGTTCCCTCTCCCTTCATGGATTTCAGCTCCCGAATGTCCGCCTCTCAGTCCGGCAATACGTAACGAGTACGCCTCTGTTTTTTCTTTTGATGTTCCAATGCTTACCGGAATTGTTCCTATTGTGGTAATCCCCCCGGCACAGCCAATATAAAAAATCCCTTCCTCCTCGGAATCAATGTTAAAAAGTATGTCGCCGCTAACCATGGAGGGATCCAGATTGGCTGCTCCGGTTAGTCCGGTTTCTTCATCTACCGTAAAGAGGGCCTCCAGAGGGCCATGGGTAAGAGAGGAGTCTGCAAGTACAGCAAGTGCCATTGCCACGGCAATTCCGTTATCGGCACCCAGTGTCGTTCCTTCGGCAGTGATCCACTCCCCCTCTCTTTTCAGTTTTAACCCCTCGGTGTTAAAATCAAACTGTACATCCGTATTCTTCTCACAGACCATGTCAACATGCCCCTGGAGCACCACAGCAGGACGGGATTCGAATCCTGAAGAAGCAGGTTTGGAAATACAAATGTTTCCGGCATTGTCTTTTTTATACGGTAAATTGTGCTTTTCAGCAAATTCTTCGATATAGGTAATAACCCTTTCCTCATGCTTTGAACATCGGGGAATTTGGGAGAGATCGTAAAAATAACTCCAGACGGGACCGGGACTTAGATTGGAAAAATCAAAAGGCATGGTATTCTCCTGTATTATTGGTGATACTCTGAGGATAAAGCAAAATGGTAAAAAAGTACATATGCGTGATTTTATTAAATATATTTCTTCCAGGGTTATGGTTAAAAAGAAATTAACCGATATACTAGTAGTATGAGTGCCAAAGAAAAATATACTCCGGAAAAAAAAGCGGAGGAATTGCTCCAGGTTATCTTCAAGTATGTAGTGCAGATAGCAAATGAAAGGAATGTGGATAAGCTCCTTATTTCCCTTGCGGACATGGGCCGGGATCTGGTTTCTGCTGATAGATGTACTGTATGGCTGATTGACAAAAAAAACAGTACCCTCTGGACTAAAGTTGCCCATGGTGTAGATAGAATCGTTATCCCCCTGACTGCAGGTATCGCCGGATACGTGGCACGAACCGGTGAAAGTATATTTATAAACGATGCATACGCCGATTCCCGATTTGATCAGCAGGTGGACAAGGAGACGGGATACCATACCAGGAATCTTCTGGCTTTACCCATAGATGACAGCAACGGTGATATAATGGGGGTCTATCAAGCAATAAACAAGATGACTGGAGACGGGGAATTTACCCGTATAGACGAAGAGCACCTGCTTCTTGCCGCCAGTTATACCAGCAAACAGCTAGAAGCATTTGCACTGCAGGAAGAGATAAAACAAACCCAGCGTGAGATCATCATGACCCTTGCAGAGACTGGAGAGATGCGGTCAAAGGAAACGGGGAATCATGTAAAAAGGGTTGCCAGATATTCAGAAATTATAGGACGGCAGTACGGTCTTTCGGATCATGACATTGATATTCTCAGGAATGCTTCCCCTATGCATGATATAGGAAAGATTGCAATTCCTGACTCCATTTTGCTCAAAAAGGGGATTCTTACGGATAAAGAACGGGAGGAGATGAAAAAGCATACTACCCTTGGCTATGAAATGCTCAAGCATTCTGAAAGAGAGCTGATCAAGGCCGCTGCTGTTGTTGCATACCAGCATCATGAAAAATGGGACGGCAGTGGGTATCCTGAAGGGATAAAAGGGGATTCCATCCATATATTCGGCAGAATTACCGCCATGGCAGATGTTTTCGATGCCCTTGTCTGCAGAAGAGTGTACAAGGATGCCTGGCCTATAAGCAAGGTCCTGGACTTTTTCCGGGAAGAGCAGGGGAAACATTTTGATCCTGATTTGATTGATGTATTTTTTAAAGTAAAAGACGAACTCTATAATGTTTCAGTTTCTCTAACCGATCCGGTAAGCTGATTTCATTATAAATTCCGGGAAAGTTTATTCAGTAGCTCTCTGTTCTCCTCGATAGCCTTCTGTGCAATCGTTTTAAGCTGGACCATATTCTCCACACTGGCATCATCTATGTTAGCGTTTTCCTTTCCAATAACGGGATTGATCCGGTGGTATTCTATATCAGGCATTGCCCTGAGCTGGGAATCTATGCACTGTTCCCGGGATCCGGCAAGAATGGAATACAGCGGGGTGCCGTTCTGGGGAGAGATCCAGTCAAGTAACCCCCAGTCCTTGGCATTTCTGTAGTCCCACTGGTGAGGCAGGTTTCCCGTACCAACTGATAGAATGAGAAACTTTTTTGCCCCGGGGAACCAGCTTAGTGCTTCAATATAGGCATAGAGAGCCGGGTTGTTTGCTGCCATGGCGCCGTCTACCAGGTAGTATTCCGTTTTTCCTGTTAAAGAGGTCATGTGATGGGGTTCGAAGAAGGTTGGAGCTGCTGAGGAACCCCGGGCAACGTCCTTCATGAAAAAATTTTCATCGCTTTTTTTTAAAATACTCTTTCGGATCATTACAGGTTTGCCGCTTTTAAGATCATAACTGGATATTAAAAAGTCGGTAAGACTGTCTTTCACCGTTCTATTGCCGAAGATATCATCAAGAACTTTTTCAAGCCCTTCATCATCATACTTGTCGTGGAAAGCCTGTTTCAGGTATTGAATCCGGGATAAAGGCATCTTTGGGAAAATATCAAGACTTCTTGTTTCATAAGTGTTAACAATATCGGAAGCCGAATACTGGGGGACAGGTAAAAATTTACCGTTATTGTCCGGATCAAGCTTCGGTGCTGCAAGGGCAAGGGCTGTAAGGGATCCGCTGGAAGTTCCGGCAATAAGGTCAAAGTGACGGGAAAGATGGGGAGATTTCCCCTTTTCAGAAAAGAGATTAGCCAACTCTTCAAGAATAAGAGCCGGAATATAGCCTCTGATACCCCCTCCGTCTATTGAAAGAATTGTTACTTTTCGTTTAAACCGGTTGATAAATCCCATTTGTCTACTCCGTAAGATTATGTATCCATTTTCGGCTGATCATTCTGAACAACCCGATTAATGCTTTGATTACTTCCTGAATTCCCACAAGAAAAATTATGAGATATATGGGGCCGTGAAACACAAGTCCTATAAGGTATGCCAGAGGAATGCCTACTATCCATGTTATTACAAGGTCCATCATGAATGCAAACGTTGTATCCCCGCCTCCCCGGAGAATTCCGATTATATAGTGCAGGTTGAGAGAAACAGCAGGGAGGAAAAAAGCCTGAATAAAGAGAATAAGCATAACCATTTGCCTTGTTTCTCCGGAAACCTTGAAAGCAGAAGGGAGCAGGAGTGCAAGTCCTGCCAGAATCAAGCCCAGAAAAAATCCGAGAATAACTGAAAGTACAGTAAACTCATATGCGTATCTCCGGGCTGTTCCGGTATCTCTTTCTCCGATCTTGTTGCCGATTATGATTGCGCATGCATTGGAAGAGCCGATAAAAAAGGAAAAAAGAAGGTTCCCCACTGTCTCCGTAATATTAACAGCTGCAATAATATCGGTTCCCATCCTGGCATAGATCATCTTTATCAGGGCAGCACCGATTGCCCACCCTACTTCATTCATAATTACCGGAGCTGTTGTTTTGAAAAACCGTTTTATGTGCTTTTTTGAGAAGTCCAGAAGTTCCCGTATTCCGGCAGCAGCTTCGTTTTTCCTCCGGTAGATTAAAATAAGAATTATAATCATCTCCAGGAAGCGGGAAACGGTAGTGGCCACAGCAGCTCCCTTTACCCCCATGGGAGAAAATCCCAGATGTCCGAAAATAAGAATGTAGTTGAGAACAGTATTTATAAAAAAGACAATAACCGAAGCAATCAGAGGAAGTTTTGCTTTGTTTAGACTCCGTAGGACCAGAGAGTACGTCATGGTAACTCCGGTAAAAAGGAAACTGAAACCGGTAATCCTCAGGTAAACCTTTCCGATCTCTATTACCGCAGGATCAGGGGAAAAAATCCTCATGATAACGCCGGGGGCGGCAATAGCGAAGCAGGAGTACAGCAGTCCGCCGGCTTCGGTAAAAACAAGAGCCATCCCTATGGTTCTACGGATCCCCTTTACGTCTCCGCTGCCCCGGAACTGGGATACAAAAACAGCAGCACCGCTGGCAACACCGTAATAAAAAAGAGTGGTTAGGAAAAAGAACAGACCTCCCAGCCCAACCGCCGCTATCGGTACTGCCCCGAGCTGCCCTACCATAAGGGTGTCCACCACTGCAAGAGAGGATACAAGGAGATTCTGGAATGCAATAGGTCCTGCAAGACGGAACAGTTTTCTGTAGAATGGCTTCCCTTCCCTGAAAAGAGAAAAGCCCTGCAGAAATAGAGGCAGGTGGGCTCCCATTATCTCTTTCCAGCTTTACGCTTGTTAAATTTTGGATTTCCTTTAAATCCCGATTTGGAGGCAGTTCCCCGGGGGGAGTAGAGGGGAATCAGAGCCTTGCTGCTCCTTCCAATCAAATCCTCTCTCCCTGCTTTTATAAGAGCTTTTTTTACCACTTTGTAGTTCTCCGGCTTTTTGTAGTGGATAAGCGCCCGCTGCATCGCCTTCTCCTCGGCAGTATCCGGAACATAGACCGCTTTCATGGTTACGGGATTTATCTTTGTGTAATACATGGCCGTAGATAGGGTCCCGGGGGTCGGATAAAAATCCTGAACCTGGTCGGGAACAAAGCCGTAGTCTCTGAGGAACTCAGCCAGTTCGACAGCCTCCTGCAAACCGGAACCCGGATGGGAAGAGATAAGGTAGGGGATAAGATACTGCTTTTTGCCAATCCTTTTGTTTACCTCAGAAAAAACCCCGGCAAACTTGAGGAAAGATTCGATCCCCGGGCGCTGCATGGCGTCGAGCACCTTTTGGGATACATGCTCCGGCGCAACCTTCAGCTGTCCGCTCACATGGTGCTCTGCAAGCTCTTCAACAAAACCTGTATCATTCCCTGCAAGAATGTAGTCGTACCGGATCCCCGAGCGTATAAACACCTTCTTTATCCCCTGAATCTTCCGTATCTTTCTGAGCAGTGACAGGTAATCCTGGTGATCCACCTCCAAAAGCTCACAGGGCTGGGGGTACAGACACTGTTTACGCCTGCATACGCCGGCGGTACGTTGTCTGGTACACGAGGGTTTTCTGAAATTTGCGGTTGGCCCCCCCACATCGTGGATATATCCCTTGAAGTCCTTCTCCCGGGCCAG
>QNBL01000137.1 GCA_003641695.1 Spirochaetota bacterium | reverse complement strand
ATTGGAAGTGATGCTCTACTGAAGGATGCCATACGTATACTTTTAGAAGATCCTTTGTCCCGCAGTATTTACGTTGTTAATGATGACGGCAAACTGGCAGGTATTGTATCCACCCTGATGCTTCTCAAGGTGACCCACTATCTGCAGGGAAAAAAAACAGTCATGAAGGATGACATCTTTAATGCCGTACGGATTGCAAAGGCCGAAACAATCAAGGATATAATGCACCCTCCCATTTATGTCTATGAAGACACAAAGATTCTTGATGTACTCGAGATGCTTTCCCGTGAAAATATCCAGGAACTGCCTGTTGTTGATAAAGATAAACGGGTGATCGGCGATCTAAACTGTCTGGAAATATTAAAAAGGATTTGGGAAGAATAGCTATGGATGTTTTCGTTTATACATTTCTCCTCCTTGGGGCGGCTACATACATGGGTCATCTCATGGTACGTCTCAAGCAGCCTGAGATTCTCGGAGAGATACTTGGCGGCATCCTGGTTGGCCCGGTGGCTCTTTTGCTGCTTTCCCTTATCTTTGCCAACGAAAAACCTGAAATTGTCAGATACTTTTCCCATGAGGAAGCAAGCCCGCTGCTTCAGTCCATTATTGACTATGCTGCAGTCTTTATAATGCTGGGTGCAGGCCTCGAAATTGACAGAAAAGATCTCATTAAAGCAGGCAAAGCATCAATCCTGACTGCAATTTTCGGGGTAATTGTGCCTTTCAGTATGGGATTCTACGTGGGGAAGGTTCTGCTTGATCTCCCACTGCTTGCATCCTTGTACATAGCAACTGCACTATCCATTACCGCAGTTGCTCTTTCTGTAGCAACGCTTATACAGCTTGGAAAACTGAACACCAAACCCGGTATAACAATAATCGGAGCGGCAGTTGTTGATGATATTCTGGGTATTATCATTCTTTCCGTACTTACCAGTCTGAAAAACGGAGGAGACCTGGAATCTTCCTACCTGCTTTTGAAGTTCCTTAAAGCACTTGTTTTTATTGGTGTTTCCATTACCGCAGGACCATGGATCGGACGGTTCGTATTCAGGAATTCAGAGAACATCTCTTCCAACGAAAGACTTTCCCTTGTATTAATATGGGTATTTGTCTTCTCGATGGCTGCCCATATTGTCAACCTGCATCTAATGATCGGTGCGTTTTTAGGCGGGTTGACTGCCAGGGAGTATCTGCGTTCCACGGAGGTCGAAAATATTGAACAATGGATTTGGGGCTTTTTTGCTCCCCTTTTTTTCGCATGGACGGGATTTTCGGTTACCCTCTCAGGCTCCTCTCTGGGTCTGTCTCTTCTTTACATTGTCCTGGCCGCGTTTGCAGGCAAGATTATCGGCGGTTCCATAGGTGCAATACTGGGTGGGATACGGCCTAAGCATTCCATTATTGTTGGAATCGGGATGAACGGACGGGCAGCTGTCGAGCTGGTTATTGCAAATATTGCTCTTATGGAAGGGATAATATCCCGGGAGATCTACTCATCAATTGTTTTTATGGCAATAATCACCGCGGTATCAACCCCGCTGCTCCTTAACCTCAGCATAAAGAAACTAAAACTGTAGCATTCCCTGTTTCCTTGACCTGGTGTGTATGCTGATTTATACTTCTATTACTAACTTCTTTCGCAAGAAGGATTATATGAGAAAAATAACAGTCTTTCTGCTATTAATATCTCTTGTTTCTTTACAAATATTCAGCCAGGAGGTTACTATGAAAATAACCAGCTCCGCTTTTAATAACGGTGCCGCTATTCCTTCAATCTATTCTTGTAAAGGGGATGATATATCTCCACCTCTTCACTGGGAGGGAGAACCGAAAGGTACCGTTTCATTCGCACTTATCTGTGATGATCCCGATGCTCCCATGGGAACCTGGGTCCACTGGGTTTACTACAATATTCCCTCTTCCATCCACGATCTTCCGCAGGCATTTGAAACAGACCGGGAACCTGCTGCAGGGGGGGTGCAGGGGATGACAAGTTTCCGCAGGACAGGATACGGCGGACCATGCCCGCCCAGCGGTACTCACCGGTACTTTTTCAAAATCTATGCACTGGACAGCACGGTAAACCTTAAAAAGAATGCGGGAAAGACAGAACTTGTAAAAGCCATGAAGGAGCATATTCTTGCAGAGGCAGAACTGTGGGGGATTTTTGATCACTAAGTTGTTACGTGCCAAATCAGATAAACCCCACGTACAGCTGATAAAATCAGTTGTCACCAGCTCGATATCCTTTGCTCTTGATTTTTCAATCCTCACCATCTCGGTGGAGGTTCTGGGGCTCCACTACCTCCTGGGAGGGATACTCGGCTTCATAACAGGAACAACTCTCAGTTATATCCTTTCCGTAACCTGGGTGTTCCCATATAAAACCATCAAGAATAAAAGGATGGAGTACGGATTATTTACCGGAATAGGGTTATTCGGCCTGCTGCTGAATATATTGTTTCTCTGGTTCTTTACAGATATTGCAGGAATCTACTACCTTATCTCCCGGCCTATTGGAGCGTCTTTTGTATTTTTTATATCTTTTTTCCTACGCAGGGAATTCCTCTTTTCAAAAAAAAGAAAGGAGAAAGTTCCTGCCCCCCCTCATTCCAGCATATAGTAGCGGTTTGAATTATTCCAGAGAGTAAATCCGCTGCTTCTGCTGTCTTCAAGCCCTTTGAGTTCACTCTTCAGATATGCGGTATATTCAGGTTTCTCCATTGCCAGTTCATTTCCAATAAGAAAAGCCTGAACATAGGGACGAATCAGGACTCTTTCACCGGTGATCCTCCGTGCTCTGCCTGTTCCGGTACGGTAGATCATGTAAGCCCATTTCAAATAATCATCATCATGTTTGAAACTCTTCGGAAAGTGTGATGGATAAAACATGGGGGAGATAACATCCACATATCTGGAAAAAAGCTCAATATCCTGCCCGATCCAGTTACCCATCCGGTACCATGAGTTAAATCCGTAGAGATCGGTACTGAGGGGAATCCTGATTTTTTCCCGAACCTTCCTTAGAAAAGATTCAAGAGCATCGATTCTGCTCATACCCTTGCGACGGTAACGGAACAAAGCCCTGGAAAGATCTCCGTCTGAAGGAAAGCGGATGTAATCGAACTGTATTTCATCAATCCCTCTCTTTTGAAGTTCTTCGGCAATGGCAATATTATAGTCCCACACCTCCCCGGAAAAAGGATCAACCCAGAATTCAGTCTGTACCTGCTTGCCGTCCCGCTCCACAAGGTTTCCCCAGGGTTTATTGGATTCTGAATCCCAAATGGCATAAGCATTGTTTCTGTATCTGAATAATACAGGATCCTTGAATGTTACAATCCTCCCTATAAGGTAAATACCGTTTGTATGCGCCTTTTCTATCAGCTCATCCAAATCAAACCTTACATTGACCGCTCCTGCTTCATCCGGCAGTTTTAATGCTGTATTGTAGACAACCTTTCCTTCGTCATCCTTCATATCGATAACCATGGAGTTATATCCATTTGCCTTTATGACACTGATCAGCTTCTGCAGGGCATCACCGGATGCATGAAACGAGTTTATGTATATCCCTTTCTTATCTGCAGCTTTCTTCAATCGGAGCTGACTGGCAGCATCCGGTATCGGAGTCTGTACAGTGACCGGTAACGGTTCCTTTCTCCATGACGCCTCTTCCAGCACATACCTGTTCCTTTCGGTATACAATACAAGGAACGGTGTCCTGTATACAACTGAACTGATCATCTCTCCCTGCAGATCGGGAAGAGGGATTCTTTGTGGATCAGCTCCGTTCTTACTCTGGTATACAGCTCCTTCGAGAGCACAGGCAATGTAGAGAATATTTTCTTCATCATTGAATGCAAGGGAAGAAATCTCTTCGTAAAAGTAGGACCCCATGTATAATGGATCATTTTCAAAGCTAAGCTTTTCCCAGCTTTTCCCCAGATTTTTACTCCTGTATATCCCGTTGAACGAGGTTCCAATGTAAACAGTATCCCTGTTTCCGGGAGAAAGTGCTACGGAGGTTATATAGTTGGTCCTCTTTACTGCCCCCCCCAGCGGGACAGTACTCCATGATGCACCGCTGTTATCAGACAGGTAAACCGCCGAAGAAACCGACAGTGCAATCCTTTTAGTATTTTGAGGATCTATGTAAAAAGATGTTATCCGCCGATACTCCTTATGATTGAAGGGGTAAACTGTTTTTTCAGGAAGTGTAGAGTTTAAAGCATCCCAGGAAATACCTTTGTCCTTCGAAACAAGAAAACCACTATTCTCTGTGGAAATAAAAATTCCTTTATCCTGCAAATCTACCTGGTTAATAACGGTAAAAGTGTCCGGGACACTGTAAACACCGGTAGTAATGGTAAAAAGAAACAGTAAAGCAACAAGTAGAGTAGTTGGTATTTTCATTTAATCTCTTTCCCTAGAGTATCGGCGCGATGATTCTGAAGACGGAATTGCGTAACCTGGTAAAAAATCCATTTTCCTGCAGATCATTTTTTTCTATCTTCCGGCAATGCTCCAGATCTTCATAAAACCTGCTCTTCAGCTGCCTTGCGACCTGTGAATCATAGTATATTAAATTCAACTCATAATCCAGATGAAAACTTCTTATATCCATGTTACAGGTCCCTATCGTCGCAATTTTTTCATCTGCAATAACCATTTTGGCGTGAAGGAAACCGCTCTCGTACAGATAAATATTCACCCCTGCAGAAATGAGAGGTTCCCAGTAGGTATGTGCAACCCAGAAAGGAATAAGTTTATCAGGAACTCCTGTCAGCATTAAATGTACACTCACACCGCTTAACGAAGCAGTTTCCAGAGCATTCTGAATACTGCTGGAGGGGATAAAATAGGGAGACTGTATAAACACTTCCTTGTCGGCATTACTTATAAGATTAAGATACAGTTTTTCAAGGGAATACCAGTCTGAATCGGGGCCGGATACGAGCACCTGCATGGGAAGGGTTTCTCCGAAATTTGCTTTTACCTCCGGGAAATACCTTGCATTTGCCAGCTTTTTCCCGCCGCTGTTTTCCCAATCTGAAAGAAATACAGTTTGAAGCAGGTGAACTATCTCCCCTTCAACTCTAACGTGGCTGTCCCTCCAGGAAGCAAACCTCTTACCGCCGGTAATATACTCATCCCCGATGTTCATTCCGCCGGTATAACCGGTTCTTCCATCAATGACAACGATCTTTCTGTGATTGCAGTAGTTAAGCAGCCTTCCTGAAAGAACATTCATCGGATCCAGAAAATACTTGATCTGCACCCCTGCTCTTCTTAAATCCCGCTTGAACTTCCAGGACATTCTGTTAAAACAGCCTACCCCGTCAAAGATCAGTCTGACTTCAACCCCTTCGGATGCTTTCCTTTTTAAAATTTCACCAATTTTAGCGCCTGTTTCATCCTCTTTGTATACAAAATACTCCATGTGTATCGATTCTTCGGCCCCCTCAAGATCTTTTAAAAGGGAGGTAAACTTTTCGTACCCCGAAAAAAAGAATTCCGAGCTGTTGTTGATTGAAAGAACAGCGTTCCCGCACTGAAGGGAGAGTGTTGCAGTTTTCAGAATATCGGAATCAACCTCCGATGCTAGATGCTGCATAAAATCTTTCTGATGTTCGAGAATTGTTCCCAGTTCTCTTTTAAATCTCCTTTCCGGTAGATGTTTGAGTATTTTTCTTTTTTTCCAGTTTTCTCCTCCCAAAAGATACAGTACCGCACCCACATAAGGTAAAAAGATAACAGCAAGAAGCCATCCAGTGGAAGACTCCGGAGATTTGTTATCAAGAAGGATCCTGACAGTTATCGTCAATACCACCAGCAGGTAAGCATAATAGAGTATCTTGGCAGGAGATAAAAAATAACTCATAGCAGGATACTACCATAAAACAACGTAATACGGTAGTATTAAAATATGGGAATGATAACTGAAAAAAAAATACTTTGCAGAAGAGATCTTATAAAAAGAATACAATGCCTTGATCCGGAAACCATCCAGAGGGAAAGTTCAATGATCTGCGAAAAACTCACCTCTCTCCCCCTTTGGACGAAAAACAATACCGTTCTTCTTTTCTTTTCCATGGAAGGCAAAGAACTTGATACCTCCTGTATTATTCAAAAAGGATGGGAAGAGGGAAAAAACCTTGCCTTTCCAAGGATGTACGGTGATGAGATAAGATTCCATTATGTCAAAAATACGGAAATATCTAATCTTGAGACCCATACCTACGGAGTTTTGGAACCGGTTCATTCCCTGCCGGTATATATCCCCTCGAACAGCAACAGGGCTCTCATTGTTGTCCCGGGGCTTGGATTTGATGCTTCAGGAAAGCGAATCGGCAGAGGAAAGGGTTACTATGACAGATATCTTGCCAGATATTCAGAGTTCCTGGATGTAACCGGTGCGGCACTTTCATGCCAACTAACCGATGAAATTCCTGTAGATGAAAGGGACAGAATAATTCCTGTTATTGTAACCCCGGAAATGGTTTACTACAGCAGCTCCGCCACTATGCTTTCATAGGGACGGAGCATCCCGTTTTCAAGCTCCCTCCTGTCTGAATAGTTTGTTAAGATAACCGATACCTTATAATGTTTAAACTCAAAAGGGAGGCTAAAAGGTACTTCATATTCAACAAAACTGCAGATAACAAGGATTCTTTTATCCCTTAAAGTTCTCAGATACACAAAGACTGCTTCATTATTTTCACAAAACTCCCGGTAGTCCCCATAAGCAATAAGGTCACTGTATGGACTGTGCCGTCTTAACTGAACCAGTTTCCGATAGAAGTAAAATACGGAATCTTTATCTTGAAGAGCGCTGGCAACATTTATACTCCGGCAATTGGGATTAACTTTAAGCCATGGTTCAGCGGAAGTGAACCCGCCGTTCTTTTCATCACTCCACTGCATGGGTGTCCTGGCATTATCCCTGCTTACCCGGTTTATTTTTTTTAAAGCTTCTTTTCTTTCTATCCCGTGCTCTTCTACAGCCTTTGTATAATAGTTAAGCGTATCAATATCATTATACTCCTCTATGGAATCAAACGCTGCATTTGTCATTCCTATTTCTTCCCCCTGGTAGATGAACGGAGTCCCCTGCATTAAATCCTAAACAACAGCGGCTATTGCATCTCCCATTTCGGAAGTGGAAACAGTCTCTCCGCCTGAGGCTATATCGGCTGTCCTGAGACCCGAT
>QNBL01000136.1 GCA_003641695.1 Spirochaetota bacterium | reverse complement strand
TTCCGGCTCATCAGCAGGATGATAAAAATCCCGGATCCCAAAAACGAAGTAAATACTCCCAGAGGGATCTCTCCGGGGAAAAGCATCCGCGCAAAGGTATCACAGAGCAGCGTAAAAATTCCTCCGAGAATCATACTCCCGGGAAGACTGTATCGTGTGTCCGTCCTGAACACTCTTCTTGAAATATGGGGGATTATCAATCCTACCCAGCTAACTATTCCACTTACCGAAACAACTGCCGCAGTTGCCGCAGTTGCAGTAAGCAGAAAAAGCAGCCGCTCTCTCTCCGGAGCAAGACCCAAAGAAAAAGCTGTTTCATCGTTGAGGCTTAAGATGTTCAGCCGCCACCGCATAAAGAGAAGGACAATGATTGAAACCGATACGACCGGAAGAATGGTAAAAAAACCGGACCAGGTTATACTCCAAAGCCCCCCGAGCATCCAGAAAGTTATCTCCGGCAAATCTTTCATGGGATCTGCAGTATACTTGAGAATACCGACTCCTGCTGAGAATAAAGCGGATACCGCTATTCCGGAGAGTATCAGCCGAAGCACCCATCCTCCGAACTTCACCTTTTTGGCAATGACGTAAGAGATAAACAGCCCCGCTATTGCACTGACTGCTGCAGTGCTCTGAATAACCCAGGCGGAAGTGGAAATAAATACGATTGAGAAAGCTGCTCCGAATGCAGCTCCCTGGGAAACCCCCAGAAATCCCGGTTCTACCAGGGGGTTTGAAAAGATCATTTGAAAAACCATTCCTGCACCGGAAAGGACCACCCCGAGAAGAACCGCTGTCAGTACCCGAGGAAACCTGAGATTGAAAACCAGGCTGCGGGCAATCGGATCACTGGAGAGAGTAAGGGGGTTTAACATACCCACCCTGGGGTATCTTCCCGCAAAGAGCACCAGAAGGGAAACAATGACCAGTACCGAAAAGGATACAATCAGTTTCCATGAATCTTTATTTCCCCCTGTGTTCATTATTCTCCTACCAGCCAAGTCTTGATTTTATTTCTCTTTTATAAACGGAATCATCCATAAAATACAACTCTTTATAAAATTTTTCTGCTATTGCTTCGATATTGAAATCTTTAAAAAGATCAGGACTGATGGTCCTGGCAAGCCACGCAGCACCAAGGATCCATCTACTGTCAGGCTGATCCCAGCTGTAAAAGTCTTCAGGAAACGGGAATATTCTTCCGTTCTTTCCTGCATTAAGATTCTCCCATTGTTTTGATTCAAGAAGTTTCTTTACAATAGCTTTCACATTCTGTTTGTACGCAGCAACAAATACATAATCCGGATTCCACACGGCGATCTGTTCAAGATTGACCCTGGTCCACCCGTTTCCGCTGACATCATCAGCCCACACAGGATCCCCTCCTGCCATCTCTACCATCCCGGTCTGTATCCAGTTTTTCGGAGGTACATTGAACGCAGTCTCCCCCCCTTTGGAGGAGTGGTAAACAAAAAGGACCTTCGGTTTTTTTTCCAGCTTCTCGGTCCGTTTTACAATCCGGTCCTGAAGATTCCTGTAAAAAGCGATGATCTCTTCCGCTCTTTCCGGGTTACCGAAAACCTTTCCAAGAACCCTGAAGTCATCTTCATACTGCCGGGGATTTTCCAGTCCCATATAGAGTACGGGAATGCCAAGCTCCTGCACAGGCTTTCCCAGGCTCTTTTTCAGGTAGCTCTTCAGAATAACCAGATCCGGCCTGGTTCTGGCGATCTGTTCTACCCCTGCAGATTTATCAAGATACACCTTATCCTTGTATGTTGGATCAATGGCAGCGGTAAAGTTTCCATTGCCCTGATTTGTAAATCCGACACCCACGATCCTCTTTGAAGCCTCAGGAAACATATACAGAGCATCGGCCACCATTATGGAAGCCCTCCCTGCAAAGGTGATCCGTTCCGGTATTTTTTCCAGAGCAACTCTATTTCCTGTAGAATCGGTTATCTCGATAACATTTTTTACTGAATCACCTTTGTCCGCTTCAGCAGCTGCCGCATTTTCTGTCCTCCCCGCAGAAAAAAGGGCTGTTGCAAGAAGAATAAAAAGAACTGAAAGTATGTACTTTCTCATTATCAACTCCATTATTTATTTGCTTAGATAATGGGTAGTATACCCCTGAAATCCAAAAAGTCAAGCTCCCCGGATATTTCCTTTAATTCTTTAAGAAACTCCTGTATACTTACCCGATGAAGTTGCTGGTGTTCCCCGGAAATCCGGGAAGACAGTACGAAAAAACAAGGCATAATCTGCCGTGGATGGTCCTCGACACCTTCCTTGAGGGGAGAAATCTTCTTTGGAAAACCAAATTCAATGCCAGGTGGTGCTCTCTGCAGGAGGGAGGAGAAAAGACAGTTCTCTTAAAACCTCGGACATTCATGAATCTTACCGGTAAGAGCGTTCAAAGCGCAGCGGCTTTCTTCAAGATTCCTGCCGGACAAATTATGGTACTCCACGATGATCTTGAACTAAACTTTGGCTTTCTCTCCATAAAAAAGGGAGGCGGAACGGGAGGGCACAACGGGTTGCGTTCCATAACTTCCAGCCTCGGCAGCAAAGATTTTTACCGACTGAGAATGGGTATTTCACGACCCGCAAGACAAGCTCCGGCATCCTATGTACTGGACAGATTCAGCAGAGAGGAGGAAACGGAACTTCCCGATTTGCTGAACGCAGCTTCCAAAATACTTGACCTGTGGATTACAAAGGAGGCTGTGTCCCTTGAAGAACGGTTCAGCAAATGCCACTACTCCGGGGTATAAAAATCCAGGACCTATCCAAGCTTGCAGTGTTTTATTATTTGGAACAGGGTTTCAAATAATGCTTGATTTATAGTTACATCTGTATAATAATAGAGCTTCAAGGAGTAGATTCCCATGATAAAAGAGTTCTCTGATATATATGCCCTTCTTGCTGGCAGCAAACCGAGGCGGGCTGCCGTTGCTGCGGCCAATGATGAAGATATTCTTGCTGCAGTAAAGGAGGCATCGGAGCGGAATATTATAATTCCGATTCTTTTGGGCAGCAGGAAAAAGATTGAAGCTGTTCTTGAAAAGCTTTCCTATGACTTCCATGGAGAGATAATCGACATAGAAGGAGATAACGAAACCGCTGAAAAAGCTGTACAAATAATCTCCTCCGGCAAGGCGGACATACTGGTAAAAGGATTCCTTGCCTCCTCCATTCTGATGAAAGCAGTTCTGCATAAAGAGTGGGGACTTCGTTCAGGACACCTCTTAAGTCATATTGGCTACATACAGCCCCAGAATCTTAAAAAGATCATTATGATAACCGACAGCGGAATGAATATCCTTCCTGACCTCAACGAAAAGAAAGCAATCCTTGAAAATGCAGTTGAAGTCGCTCATTATATGGGGATAGAAACCCCCAAGGTAGCAGTCCTAAGCACCGTTGAGACGGTAAATCCGGCAATACAGTCCACAATGGATGCTGCAATTCTAACCATGATGAACAAACGGGGACAGATCAAGGGCTGTCTGGTTGACGGTCCTCTGGCTATGGACAATGCGATAAACAAAGAAGCCGCCAGACACAAGGGAATAGAGAGCGAGGTTGCCGGTGATCCGGATATCATCCTTGTTCCCAATCTGGAAACCGGAAACTCGGTATACAAAGCTCTTCATTACTACAGCGATGCAAAGTTTGCCGGCACAATAGCAGGCGCATCCGCACCTATCGTTTTAACCTCCCGAAGCGACAGTGCCGGAACAAAATTAAATTCAATTGCACTTTCTGCTTATATATCACTCAAAAAAGGAGTAAAACCATGAAGTACAAGGTTCTGGTAATAAATCCAGGTTCCACCTCTACCAAAATTGCTGTTTTCGAAGATGAAAAGGAAATCCTGACAGAAACGATACGCCATAATCACGAAGTACTTTCAAAGTTTGATACCATAGCAGATCAGTATGAGTTCAGAACCGGAATAATCGAAGAAGCACTGAAAAACAATGGTATAGAGGCCTCGTCCCTTTCCGCCGTCATCGGGAGAGGCGGCCTTTTAAATCCCATCCCCGGCGGAGTATGGAATGTTAATAAAAAGATGCTTGCGGATCTGAAGGCAGGGGTAATGGGGGAACATGCATCAAATTTAGGCGGGATAATTGCTTTCAATCTTGCTGAAAAAGAGGGAATCCCAAGTTATATAGCCGACCCCGTGGTAGTTGACGAACTGGATGACCTTGCCCGCATCTCCGGGCATCCTCACGTAAAGCGCTTATCAATCTTTCACGCATTGAATCAGAAAGCCAGTGCCCGGAAAGCTGCAGCGGAGCTGGGAAAGGAATATGAACAATGCAATTTTATCGTAGCCCATATGGGGGGAGGGATCTCCGTAGGTGCGCACAGAAAAGGTGCTGTTACAGACGTAAACAACGCCTTGAACGGTGATGGACCTTTTTCTCCGGAACGGAGCGGCGGACTTCCGGCTGGACAGCTGACGGAAATCTGCTTCAGCGGAAGGTACTCTAAAAAAGAGGTTCTCAAGATGCTTAAGGGAAATGGAGGGCTTAAAGCATACCTTGGAACTGCTGACGGCAGTGAAGTGGAAAATAGAATAAAAGAGGGTGATGAAACAGCTTTGCTTATATACAAAGCCATGGGATATCAGGTTGCCAAGGAGATAGGAGCACTGGCAGCTGCACTCAAAGGCAGGATTGACGGTATAGTCCTTACCGGAGGATTGGCATACAGCAGATTTTTGACCGACTTCATAAAGGACCACATCTCATTCCTGGGTAGAATCTTTGAATATCCCGGAGAGAATGAGATGGAAGCACTGAGAGATGGCGCCCTCAGGGTGTTAAGGGGCATGGAAACTCCAGGGAATTATTAATTTCATTTTACTTGCAGTGCAGCTTTTAATTTCCTATCCTTTAGGTATAGGAGTTACCGGATGCTCGTTGAAGCTGAAATTTGGACAATAGCACGGAATGATCAGGGAAACGCAGTACTCGTCCGTCCTCTTGGTTCTGATACTGCAGTTCCGATCTTTATTGGACAGCTGGAGGCTCAATCCATCCTTATAGGGATGGGAAATGTTCCTATGCCCAGGCCCCTGACCCATGATCTTTTTCTCAATCTTTTTAAAAAGCTTAAAGCGGAAGTGGACCGGATAGAAATAACTTCCCTCAAGGAGGGAACCTTTTTTTCCAGAATCATAATCAACTACGCAGGGGGAAAACATGTCATTGATGCCCGTCCTTCAGATTCTCTGGGAATTGCCACACGCTGTAAATGCCCGATCTTTATTGATGAAACAATTGTCGACGAAGCCGGGATTATGCTGAGTACTATTACCGAAAAGAAACTTCCAAGCAGGGAAGAGGTTCTTGAATCAGAACTGCAGCTTCTGCAAAAAGAGCTTGAAAAAGCTGTCGAAATGGAGAACTATGAAGAAGCGGCAAGACTCAGAGACTTAATAAAAAGACTGGAAGAGGGGTTCAACAAAGAGAAGTGATAGTTAGAACAGACAGCAGAATTAATAGTATTGAAGGGTTATGGAGCAACACCAAGCTCACCAAAGCGGAAACAGTATCTCTTCATTTGCTGGAGGAGATCTTTTATTATCTAATGGAACTCTTTGGTGTAGATACAGCAGCAAATAATGAAATTGAAGATACATTGGAGATATTTTCAAAGAACTTTAGAAAACTTAAAAGTAAAGAGTCTGTTCCTCCGGATAAAACAGAGGATCTTATCATTCTTTATCTTTTAAACCGCAATCCGGCATTAAAAAAAATAAAAGAAATAATCAGTGATGAATCCCTGGAATTAACGTCTCGGTATCCTGAGTTACTTACAGGCGTCGCTTTCTCTGATAAAGGAGAAGGTGAAAGCATTATCACCTTTCTCATGAAACCGGTACTTCATGCTCCCGAAGACCTTGAAAAGCAGCTCCAGTATATACTTGGGCATTGGGGAGATTTTATACTTCCCTTTATTGACAGGATAAAGCGGGGACTTGATTTCTTCAGAGAGGAAAGAAAACCGCAGTTCCCTCCCGGTCCGGGTCCCAGCAAAGTGATAACCTACGGAGATGATGCTGACAGCGACAATTTCAGCGAAGATACCCACTGGATGCCCAATGTCATAATGATTGCAAAAAGTACCTTTGTATGGCTGGATCAGCTCTCCAAACAATACAGCAGAAACATAACACGTCTTGATCAGATACCCGATGCTGAACTGCAAATTCTTTCATCCAGAGGGATAAACACCCTGTGGCTGATCGGACTCTGGGAAAGGAGTGAGGCATCAAGAAGGATAAAAAATGCCTGCGGTAATCCCGATGCCGCATCATCGGCCTATGCTCTAAAAAATTATGAGATTGCAGATGAGCTGGGGGGGTGGGAAGCCCTGCACAACCTTAAGGGGAGATGTTCATCCTTCGGTATCCGTCTTGCAAGCGACATGGTACCGAATCACACCGGAATTGACTCTGACTGGGTAAGACAGTATCCCGACAGGTTCATCCAGCTGGGGGAATCTCCTTTTCCGGGATATACCTTTAACGGTATGAACCTTTCCGACAGCTCCGATACGGGGATCTTTCTTGAGGACCATTATTATGATAAAACCGATGCTGCTGTTGTTTTCAAACATGTAGACTATACCACAGGAAAGGTCCGTTATATCTACCATGGTAATGATGGTACCTCCATGCCGTGGAATGATACAGCCCAGCTGAATTATCTGGATGCAGAGGTCAGGGAGGCTGTAATCAGGACTGTTGTACACGTTGCCTCCAACTTTCCGGTAATCAGATTCGATGCAGCAATGACCCTGGCAAAAAAACATATCCAGAGGCTCTGGTATCCTGCTCCGGGCCAGGGAGGAGACATTCCAAGCAGAGCTGAACACGGATTGTCAAGCGATGAGTTCAATAGACTGATCCCCAGGGAATTCTGGAAAGAGGTAGTAGAGCGGGTTGCCCGGGAAGCTCCCGACACCCTTCTGCTGGCAGAAGCATTCTGGATGATGGAGGGGTATTTCGTTAAAAACCTCGGTATGCACAGGGTGTATAACAGCGCCTTTATGAACATGCTTAAGAACGAGGAAAACGGTAAGTACAAACAGACAATAAAAAATACTCTTACCCACGACCCTGAAATCCTCAAACGTTTCGTTAACTTTATGAATAACCCCGATGAAGATACCGCGGTTCTTCAGTTCGGCAAGGGGGACAAGTATTTTGCCGTCTGTACTATGCTGGTTACCCTGCCGGGACTGCCTATGATCGGTCACGGCCAG
>QNBL01000135.1 GCA_003641695.1 Spirochaetota bacterium | reverse complement strand
CCCTTTTTTCCTGAAATCTGAGTGGCTTTTCCGTATCAGGGAGTAGAAAGTATTTTTAAAGAATTCACATGGTGTATCTAAATCCATAACAATACTACTCTTTTTTGCTGCTTTATGAAAAAGACAGTCCTTATAATCTTCAAGGGTAGTTCCAATGTCCCCGGAACCTGAAACAAAGAGTGTTCCATATACATCGAAAACAACACACCGGATGTGATCCAGTTTCTTAAATAAAGGTTTCATATCTGTCTTTATAGGCAACAGGGGGAATGAATTGTTTTTTATGATTTCCATGAGAGTATCTTCGAACGGTTTTATTGGTGTCATATACTGATTAAAGAATAAATAAGGATAACTTTCAATATTAAAAAATACCTGTACTGACTTTTTCATCCCAGGCCGATACAATAGGAGTGATGAGAAAGGAAAAAAATATCATTTGGCTTCCTGATATAATTAATAAAATTACTCTTTTTACATTTTTGCTTTCCGTACTGATATTGCTTACCTTTCTTGCCGGTAACAAACAGGGATTTATCGATTCTACCCAAACCCTTCTTCTTAAGGTATTCAGAACAACAGCTATAGTTTTTATCGTTACCGGAGTGTATAACGTAATAATCAGTCTCGCTGTTCTCATAAGGGATCGGCGGTTGTACTCTTTCCGGTTAATAATGACTATTCTTGGGGAAGGGGTGATGATAACATCTTTTCTGGGAACGAGCGGTATACTTGCAATCATTAAAGGATAAGTGAGGAGAAAGGTGACAAGGACACGTGCAGTAAGGGGAGCAGTACAGATAAACAGGGACTCCGAAGAGCTTATTGATACATATGTTGGAGAACTGGTAGGGAAAATTGTTACCCTTAACAAAATAAATGAGGAAGATATAATTTCAATTCAATTTACCGTTACCGGAGATTTAAGATCCAAAAACCCTGCAGCTTCGTTAAGGAAATACGGGTTTAAGAATGTTCCGTTATTCTGCAGCCTGGAACCGGATATTGAAGGCGCAATGGAAAGGGTAATCCGGGTTCTTGTTACCGTTGAGCGTACAGACGGGAATCCGCTTATTCCGGTGTATATGAACGGTGCTGAAAGATTAAGGCCGGACCTGGCGGGATGAAAGATGAAAATATACTGTTAAAGACATCTGCAGAAGTAAACAGAATTCGACGTTCATGCAATCTTGTAGAAGGAATTCTGGAAAAACTTGAAACCTTTATTGTCCCGGGTATTTCCACTCTGGAGATAGAAGAGGTCTGCAAATCCACTATTAAGTCTGCCATGGCAAATTCTTCTGCTCTACACTTTAAGGGATTTCCCTCAACAATCTGCACCTCGGTTAACAGTGTTGCCGTACATGGTATTCCTGATCAAACAGTTCTTGATGATGGTGATATTCTAACGGTAGATATATCGCTGAATCTTGATGGGTGGCACGGGGATAGTGCCAGAACCTATATTGCAGGAACAGGAAACAACGATGTCCTGCGTCTTCAGAAAGCCGCCTATGCAGCTACCCTGGCAGGAATAAACTCAGCTGTTTCAGGAAGACGTTTAGGAGATGTGGGGTGGGCTATAGAGACAGCAGCAAAAAAATGGGGCTGTTCGGTGGTTAAGAAGTTTGCAGGGCATGGGATAGGCCGGGATCTCCATGAAGATCCTGTTATCCTGCCATACGGTAAAAAAAATACAGGATTAAGGATTATACCGGGAATGGTTTTTACCATAGAACCTGTTGTTGTCCTGGGAAGCGGTGATGTAAAGCTAATGGGGGACGGGTGGTCCTTTGTCACTAATGACGGATCTCTTTCTGCTCAGTATGAACACACGCTTGCTGTATTCAGTAACCGGACGGAAGTGCTGACAAGTGAAAAACTTTCTTTTCATTCTTAAAATATAATGATTTTACGGGGTATCTTGACATAATTCATAAAAACAATTATGTTCTCTTCCAGGATGCCACCTTAGCTCAGCTGGCCAGAGCACGTGACTTGTAATCTCGGGGTCGTCAGTTCGAATCTGACAGGTGGCTTGACCGTAACAGGCAACTTGTGATAGTGTCTGTTCAAGGTTTTTTTGGGGAGGTTCCCGAGTGGTCAAAGGGGGCAGACTGTAAATCTGTTGGCTACGCCTTCGAAGGTTCAAATCCTTCTCTCCCCATAGGTCTTCTCGAAAGGGAAGACCTTTTTTTTTAGGAAAAATTATGAATAAACCGTTCTATAAAGAGGGATTAAAGTTTGAGTGTGTACGGTGCTCGGCATGCTGCAGGTTTGATCCCGGATATGTATTTCTGTCAGCTTCGGATATGGATAGACTTGCCTCATTTTTCAAAATTGACAAGAAAGCAATCGTGGAAAAGTACTGCCGGATTGTGAACATGGGAGGCAGCAGACGTCTCAGTTTTAAAGAAAAAAAGAATTTCGACTGCATCTTCTGGAAAGAAGGGGGATGCACAATTTATGAAGCAAGACCGCTTCAATGCCGCAGTTATCCATTCTGGCAGCCCTTCCTCACATCCGAGGAAGCATGGAATAAAGAAGCTGAAAACTGCCCCGGGATGAAAAGGGGGAAAAAACATTCTTTAAAAGTTATTGAAAATTGGCTGGAAAAAAGAGATAATGAGATGTACAAGCTTGAGGATATATTATGAAGGTACGGTTCTGGGGGGTACGGGGGTCAATCCCCACTCCATTAACTTCGTCTCAGATACAGGGAAAGATATCAGCGGTTGTCCAGCGTATACAGCCAAAGGATATAGTTGACCAGCGATCAAGGGAGAAATTTATCGCAACCTTGCCGGAGAACCTGTTCGGGACGGTAGGGGGAAATACGACCAGTGTCGAGGTTCGTCTTGAGGACGATACTGTCATTATTTTTGATGCCGGATCCGGGATATGCCGGCTTGGAGCTGATCTGGTTCGGAAAAATGAGCACTTAAGGGATTACCATATCTTCTTTACCCATTTTCACTGGGATCATATACAGGGCCTGCCGTTTTTTTCTCCACAGATGTATGATCCCAGATGCAAAGTAAACTTTTACACACCGGTAGAGGGGCTCAGGAATATCCTGAGCGGTCAGATGAAAAATCCTTATTTCCCTATCACGATAGATGTTTTTCATAAGGATATATCCTATAACCATCTGAAAGGGAATTCCATAAAGTTAGGCACTGCTGTAATATCCTGGAAAAGAATGAAACATCCGGGTGGGGTTTTTTCTTACAAGATTGAAGAGCATGGAAAAACCTTAATATTCTCCACTGATACTGAGCTTTCTGACAAAGATTTCGAAAAGAACAGCGAGAATATTGAATACTTCAAGGATGCTGATGTTTTGATTATCGACAGCCAGTATACTCTGGATGAAGCGATAGAAAAGTATGACTGGGGGCACTCCTCGTATAGTTTATGCGTGGATTTTGCCTCTGTCTGGAGTATAAAGAAACTCATCCTTTTTCATCATGAACCTACCTACGATGACAACAAGATGTATTCCATTCTGCAATCGGCACGATGGTACAAACAGTATCAGCAAAACTCAAATATATCCGTTTCTCTGGCGAAAGAAGGTATGGAGATTGTTCTTTGATAATTCTGCAGGGGAAAGAACTGGTTGCAGTGTATTTGCTGCTGAAAAAAGATGATAGAGATCTCGACCCTGCTCAGCTCAGCGTGAAAAACAGGATCGAAAAGGTACTTTTTGAATCTCTTTCCATAGAAGAAATTGAATCAATAGAAGAACTATACAAAAAGAATGTTGATGTTCTGGGGAAAAAGCTATAAATTCATAGCATGGAAAAATATAGATTAATCAGTATTGCTGTAATTGTTTTTGGATTAACCGCCATAAGCTCATTTGGACAGGAAGATGCCCGGGTTAAGGAATTTTATTCACCCCTGTTCCTCTCAGGGACATGGAATGAGACAGCACAGACTGCTCCACAGTCGGATGCTGTCAATCCAGCATCGTCAGCTCTTTACCAGCGGACGACCCTTGATCTCAGTTACATGGGAATAGTCGGTGATGAAGGTAATCTTACCGGGCAGCACGGATTCGCTTTTAATCTGGGGAATACCATTCCGACGAGAGCGGGGGTGTTTTCCTGGTCTACACATATGCTGAAGTCAGATTATCTAAACTTCAATGTACCTTTTTATTTTGGAGTTTCGGGGTCTTTCTCAAAGGATCTTTATCCGAATCTGCTTGCAGGTTTAGGAGTAAAAGCTGCATATTCCTCTTCACCCGGTTACAGTGCTGCTGTTGATCTGGGGGTTATCTATTTTTCGGGAACTCTTGGCAAGTTTACCGACACTGCTGTGGGTCTGACTCTTGCGGATTTGGGTTACAGTACTATTTCAAAAGGTTATCAGCAATCATTTACTCCTTCTGCCGGAGTCAGCGGAACCCTTTTTAAGACTGATAATTTTGTTTTGAAAATGAACAGTAATATAAGTTCACCCGGATTAAGCTCTGTTTTTATGAGCCTCGGGGGAAGTTTCGACTTTAGAAACATTCTGTCTCTTACTTTTGGAAGCAGAATGGATTTAAAGTCCCTTCTAAGAGGCAATAGTGCAGGGTTAATCCCCTCTGTAGGACTCAATTTCAGATTTAATCCATCTCTGAAAAAAAACTCCACTTTTCTGGGATTATCCGAGAAGGGCTGGAACAAGGGACATGTTGAGCTACAGTCCTCTTTTGCACCCATTGCAGACGGGATTTGGTCATACGGAGCAGGGGCAAACGTTCAGCTTGGAGTACTGGATAAAGAACCTCCGGAGATAGAGATAGATATTTCCGGTTTTGAATCGCAGTCGATGAATGTTCCCGAAAAGGGGTATAACGGAAAGTACTCTTCTGGGAAAAAACGGAGTAAAAGAATTGTTTATGTGGATTCCGATAAAAACACAACAAAAAAGAATACCCGGAAGAGTGACGGAGCTGTGCTTACCTATCTATCTCCAAACAATGATGGAATTAAAGATGATTTGAAATTACCTATAAAAATAAAAGACTCAAGATACATAAAGGGGTATTCACTCGTAGTTACCGATTCTGAAGGAAACATAGTCAGAGAGATAAAAAACAAAGAGAAAAGATCTGAAAATCAGGGGTTTATGGGTTTTTTTGACCGTCTCACAGCAGTAAAGAGCGGTATAAATGTGCCGGAGGAACTGCGTTGGGATGGCTACAACGAATCCGGAAAGGTGGTTCCGGACGGGCGGTACCATTTTCATGTTGAAGCCTGGGATGACAATGGAAACTTGAGCAAGACGAAAGAGTACACCGTAGTAATAGACAATACCCCTCCGGAAGTAACTATTACAGAACCGCCGGAGGAAGAAAAAATATTCTCCCCGAATAACGACGGCAGTAAGGATACTCTATTTTTTTCTCAAAATGGTTCGGTTGAGGATAAATGGACTGGAAGCATACTGGATACAGACGGGACAGTTGTAAAGACTTTTGAATGGTTAGATTCCGGGCCTGGGAAAGTTGTCTGGAACGGCCTTGATAATAACGGTAATATGGTCCCGGATGGGGTATATTCATACGTAGTTAAAAGTACCGACAGGGCAGGGAACAGTGTAGAGAAAAGTTTTCAGAATATTATCAAAAACACAGAAGAGACACCGATTGCACTTAAAATCGATAAACAGTTCTTCAGTCCAAACAGCGACAAGATCATGGACACAATAATTCTTGCCCCGGATGTAAGTGTAAAAACAGGGCTTGTCAGTTGGACGCTTTCCGTTTTTAACTCAAAGGGGGATGTCGAAAAGGTATTTTCAGGAACAGATACTATACCTGAGAATTTGATATACCAGGGCAGAGATGATTCAGGAATTATTCTCAAAGAAGGCACTTATTATGCATTACTGAATGTGAAATACATAAACGGAAATAATCCAGCGGCGAAATCTCCTGAATTTATTGTGGATGTTACCCCGCCTTCCGCAACGGTAAGGGTAAATACAAGGGTTTTCTCTCCCAATGGAGACGGGCAGAAAGATACGGTAAAGTTCTTTCAGGAGACATCCCTGGAAGAGGTGTGGACTGCATCGATCTATTCCGCCGATGGCGATGTGAAATATGACTACAACTGGATTGGAACTGCCGAACCTGAGGTTGAATGGAACGGAATAGGTAAAGACGGAAGACTTGGTTCCGATGGTGTGTATACGTATCAGCTGAGCGCTATTGACAGAGCAGGCAATCTGGGGAAATCGAATATCGTTTCGTTCAAGCTTGATACGGAACAGACTGCGGTAATTCTTACAACAGAGTATGATGTTTTTTCTCCCAACAACGATGGCTCGAAGGATGAGATTAAGATAATACCTGAGCTGTCAGTCAAGGAGGGGATATCGGCATATACACTGAGCATCTATGATAGTAGAAACAGTTCGGTCAGGGTATTTGAGGGTAAGAAAAAGATTCCCGAATATTTTCTCTGGGATGGAAGGGATACCAAAGGGATTACAGTGCCCGATGGGGAGTACTACGCAAAACTGGAACTGGAATACAATAAGGGAGATAAACCATCGGCTGTTTCAGGGAAAGTAGAGGTTGATACAACATTTCCGGAAATTAAGCTGGCTACAGACTATCTCCTGTTCTCACCTGATGGTGATGGGAAAAAAGATTCAGTTGTTATCAGTCAGCGGTCTGAGGGAAGCGAACAGTGGAGAGGAGAAATTCTTGACTCTGAAGGAAATACAGTAAAAACCGTTTTTTGGAAAAATAAAGTTACCAACTTCCTGTGGGACGGCAGTGATACTGCAGGAAATATTGTAAAAGACGGGGCATATACCTACACAGTGAGTGCCGAAGATCAGGCTGGAAACCTTACAAAGAAGGAGGTCAAAGGAATTACTGTTGACACCTCTATTACAAAGGTTTTTATTACTGCCAGCGATTCTTACCTGTCACCAACAGGGAACGGCAAGTATGATACTTTAACTTTAAAGACCATTGTAACAAACAAAAAAGGGATAGCAAGCTGGTCAATAAAGCTTATCAGGGAGGATACCGGTAAGATCGAGAAGCTTTTCACAGGTGAAAATAGAATTCCGTCAAAGATTATCTGGGACGGGGTAAACGATGAAGGCCAATATTCCGAAGGTGAATATGCTGCAGTATTCAAGGTTGTTTACCTGAAGGGTAATGAACCGGAAGCCCATTCTTCAAAGTTTGTACTTGATGTATCCCCCCCCCGTGCAGTTTTAAAACTGTCTCCCATACCGTTCTCTCCGGATAATGATGGATTGAACGATGAGTTGACACTATCCCTTGATGTGAGCGATCTAAGCGGAGTAGAGGACTGGGAACT
>QNBL01000134.1 GCA_003641695.1 Spirochaetota bacterium | reverse complement strand
CAGGAAGCCAGGCAGGAAAAATTTAAACAAACTCCGTAAAATAGTCAATTTCGCGTTTTTGAATTCAGTGAGATAATAACCCTGATATGGGAAACAACATACTCGAGATGAAAAATATAAACAAGTATTTTACCGGGGTGCACGCACTGAAAGATGTAGATTTCAGTTTACTTGAAGGTGAAATACATGCTCTTGTCGGTGAAAATGGTGCAGGAAAATCCACATTAATGAAGGTACTTGTCGGCATCTATCCAAAAGATACAGGGATGATCCATTATCTTGGACATTTATTCAATCCCCTGAATCCACAGTACGCTCTGGAAGCAGGTATCGGGATTATTCACCAGGAATTGAATATGATGGACCACCTGACAGTCGCCCAGAATATTTTTATTAACAGGGAACCGGTAAGAGGAGCAGGGCTTTTTCTCGACAAACGGGAACAGTATCGAATGACTGAAGAACTGTTTAAAAGGCTGAACATGAATATTGACCCGTCCGAATTGGTGGGGAATCTGTCTGTTGGTAAACAGCAGATGGTTGAAATAGCCAAGGCTGTATCGCACCGTCTGCGGGTTCTGATTCTTGATGAACCTACTGCTGCTTTAACTGACATTGAAATCTCCGAGTTGTTTACCATTATGCGGGATCTCGCAGGACGTGGAGTGGGGATGATCCATATCTCCCACAGGCTTGAAGAAATTCATCAAATTACTGACCGTGTAACGGTGCTACGTGATGGAGAACGTGTCGGTACGAAAAAAACTTCCGAGACAACAAGGCAGGATATTATAAACATGATGGTAGGCAGGGTTATATATGAGCAGCCGAAAGCCAGGAGTATGGTTCCCCCCGATTCGCCGGTAGTATTGCGGGTTGATAAACTGAACGCCGGCAAGCTTGTCCGGGATGTAAGTTTTGAGCTTCGAAAAGGGGAAATTCTTGGATTTTCCGGTCTTATTGGAGCAGGAAGAACAGAGACAGCACGAGCTATTTTCGGTGCGGATGAAATTCAGAGTGGCACTATAGAAATAAATGGAGTCCCGGCCCGGATCAATTCACCGCAGGATGCAGTTCAGAACGGGATTGGCTATCTCTCGGAAGACCGTAAGCGGTATGGGCTCGCTGTTAATCTTAATGTAAAAGACAACTCTGTCATGGCTAGCTATGACCAGTTTCCCAAAGGTATTTTTGTTGATTCAGGAAAGATAAGCCGTGTAACAGGTGAGTATGTTGATATGCTGAATATAAAAACACCATCACTGG
This sequence comes from Spirochaetota bacterium, assembly GCA_003641695.1. Classification (GTDB taxonomy): domain Bacteria; phylum Spirochaetota; class Spirochaetia; order B11-G9; family B11-G9; genus B11-G9. The sequence goes on along the minus strand of QNBL01000134.1, from coordinate 6,075 downwards.
ATCAGCTTCTTTTTAACCTTTCCGGCGGGAATCAGCAGAAAGTTGTTATCGCTAAATGGCTGATTAAAAATAGTGACATCCTTATTTTCGATGAACCGACACGGGGAATTGATGTAGGAGCAAAGAGCGAAATTTACACTTTGATGAATGAACTGGCCCGGGAAGGCAAATCCATCATCATGATTTCTTCCGAGCTTCCTGAGGTGTTGAGAATGAGTGATCGAATTATTGTAATGTGTGAAGGGCGCATTACTGGTGAATTTAATATAGAAGAGGCAACCCAGGAGGCCATCATGGAGCGAGCTACCATAGGCAGACAGGCTGCCCTTGCAGGGAGTTAAATAATATGGGAAACAGCAATGTTAGCACTAACCGTATGCAGCAATTCAAAGAACGGGGATTAAAATATATTCTGGCTCCAGCAGCACTGATTATCCTCTATGTTTTTTTTGGAATATTCGGCAGAAATTATTTTTCCTATCCCACCTTGGTTAATATCATTAATGCAGCTTTCTATATCGGATTTATTGCAATGGGAGAGACTTTCATCATTATTACAGGAGGAATCGACCTTTCCGTCGGTACTGTAATGATGGCTTCTACGCTTATCGGAGGCGTTGCTCTTAAGCATGGGTTTCCGATGGTTCCTTCACTGATCCTGATTATTCTTGTGGGAACTGCTTTTGGTACGGTAAACGGGCTAATGGTTTCTTTGCTGAAAATGCCTCCGTTTATTGCTACTTTGGGTACCATGATGATTTCCATGGGTGTCGGCTCCATAGTTTCCAACGTTCAAAGTGCAACCTTCCCGATCCGGGGACATGAAGGAGGATGGTTCAAGAGTATTTTTCTCTATCTAAGTCCTTCCGGAGGTATGATTCCCACCGGGGCCTTGCTCCTTTTGGTGGTTGGCGTGATCTGCCACCTGATGCTTTCCAGTACAAAACTCGGCCGGTATACCTATGCTATCGGGAGTAATATTGAGGCTGCGAGGTTATCAGGGGTAAATGTCAAAAAATGGCAGATGATGGTCTATATCATTTCGGGAGTACTTGCCGGTATTGGCGGAATTTCTTATGCAGCCATTTATACCACAGTACTGCCTGCACAGGGGCAGGGTTTTGAGTTGTATGCAATTGCTGCGGCGGTCATAGGCGGTACCTCTCTGGCAGGAGGAATTGGAACAATCTGGGGTACGGTTATAGGTGTGTTTATTATGTCTGTTTTGGCAACCGGTTTGCCTTCCTTGAATTTGCAGGCACACTGGCAGACGTTTTTTACCGGGATAATTGTAATTGGAGCTGTGCTCCTTGATATGTACCGAAATAAAAAAGCATCTGAAGTTCATATTGACACACCGGCTGATGTATACAAGAAAAAGGAAAGTGAACGTATTGCTGAATTGAAGAGGGAGCTGGTAAAAGCCAAATCATCCGGGAACAGCTCAAGAATTGCTGAATTAAGGAAGCAGCTCTCTGTTTTGCAGGGAGAGATCAGGGCAACGTATTCCAGAATGAAAGCTGAGGAAAAGGCCGCCAAGGCAAGGATTAGAGAGGAAGAACGGAAAGCAGAGCGGGATTTCGAAGAGATGTTGAACAAAAAGAATCAGGAATAAGTACGCATAAACTAATAACCTGCTGGCTGTACGTGAAATGTGTATGAAATAGTTGGAAATATCTGCAGCAGTATTCAGTGCTGCACGGATTGAAGGAACTTCAGTCTGATTGTCTTACAACGGGTTAGTTTAACCCGTGAATAAACTATTTTGGAGGAATGATATGAGTAGTATCAAAAGGATGGGAATGGTTCTGATAGTAGCTGTTCTTTTTATTGCACTGGCAACTCCGATGTTTGCCAACGGCAAGCAGGACAGCGGAACTAAAAGTCCGGCTGCTAAAAGCGAAAAGATCTTTATCCCCATGATTTCGAAGGGATTTCAGCACCAGTTCTGGCAGACAGTTATGAAGGGTGCAAAAGCTGCAGCAGCGAAATACAATGTGGAGATGACTTTTGAAGGACCGCCTACAGAAGCTGATATTCAGCCTCAGGTACAGATGCTTGTAAATGCCATGGCCAAGAACCCTTCCGCTATCTGCCTGGCAGCACTGGACACAAACTCGGTAATGGACCAGCTTAATGAAGCTGTAAGGAGACATATTCCGATTATCGGTTTTGATTCAGGTGTTCCGAATGCACCCAAGGGAGCTATTTATGCTACAGCAGCTACCGACAGTTATGTAGCAGCGGGACTTGCTGCACAGAAAATGTTTCCTGTCATTAAAGACAAAATTGTAGCTGCAACCCCTTCAAATCCTGTAACCATCGTTGATTTCAATCAGGATGCTACCAGCCAGTCAGTAACTGACCGTGGAAAGGGTTTTCGGGACATGATGATTAAACTCATCGAAACAGAAGCTAACCGCTCTGCAAGTGATATCAAGGTTGTGGGTAATCCCGCATACATCGCTTCTGATTCTCCCACCAAGGGAAGTGCAATTATTCTCGATATGCAGGTTCCTGCATCTCCCAAAGATACAGATGCAACAAACACCGCTCAGGCTATTCTTAACAGGGTTTCCTCTGATAATATAGTAGGAATTTTCTGTTCCAATGAAGGAACAGCCCGTGCGGTACTTACTTCTTCCAATGATGGAAGTTCGTTGCCGAAAGAATATCCTGGTCTTGTCGTAATCGGTTTTGATGCCGGCAAAGCCCAAAAAGCTGCTGTTAGAAGTAAATATTTCTTAGGATCCATTACCCAGGATCCCTACATGATTGGGTATGGTGCTATGGAGATGGCTTATAAAGCTGTAAAGGGTGAACCCGTTTCAGATATGGATACCGGAGCCAAGTTCTATGATTCAACCAATATGGACAATGACGACATGAAAGATCTTCTTTACGATTAAGAGGTCCGGCTCAGTTTAACTAAAAAAGAAAGACCCGCCGGTTACCGGCGGGTCTTTCTTCATGATACCTGTTTTATCCTGTGTAAATAAAAACACGGGTGCCGATAATAAGCAGTAACAGCAGCACTACAGTTGCAAGACCTGTTATAAGGAGAAGTTTGTTACTCGTTTTCATTGTTTGCTCCTTTGCGGCTGTATTCTTTATAAAGATCTGCTACTGTTTCAAAATCAATATCCAGAAGTTTCATGGATTTGAAAAAAACAGGGAGTTCAGTTTTTAAAAACTTTTTTCTCCGTGATTCTTTGGCAAGAGCACAACCGTCAGGGGAAACGAAATATCCGATTCCCCTTTTGTTTTGTATAATACCTTTATCCTGAAGGTAGTTGTAAGTACGGGCAATAGTATTTGGGTTTACTTCCATGGTAATGGCCATTTCTCTTACCGAGGGAATCTTATCCTCTTCTATCCACCTGCCGGATAAAATGTTATCAGTTATCATTTCAGCTAACTGGATATAAATAGCCTGTTTTTCCTTAAAGTGCATTTTTAACCTCGGTTTCTTTTAAACGGAAGTAAGAAATTGTCCAGAAAAGAGGTGCGGGAATAATCCAGTAAAGGATCTTTGCAGTACGTACAAGCATACGGGCTCTGTCAGATTCTATCGGCAGGCTATTCAGATGAAGCTGAAAATAGAAATTGTCTGATCTTAAAAATTCGCTAAAGATATCGTGGTATACAATTCTTGTAAAAATGACACCAAGGATGGCCAGAGCAAAAAGAAAAATAAATATACTATTAATTGTTTTTATAAAATTATATTTGCGGAAATAGATTGCTCCAAGAAAGAAAATACTTTGGGCCACAAAGTAATGGGCAATTGCCTTGAATACTTCGCCGGAAAATGGATAGAAAGGGATAGAGTGCCTGCCGAAAATCAGAGTATTTATTCCCTCTACCATATACGACATCAGGGTGAGCCCGGCAAGTGCCAACAACGCAAAACCAATTGTACTTAGCAGAAGACGGCTTAAAAACTTTTCAAAAGTTGATGCGGGGATAAGCAGATAATCCTGAGCTGTTTCTTTTTTATGTATTTCTTTAAACTGTATACTGGTAATGATAAACCCCGAAATAAAAATAATATTGGCAAAAAGAGAAGAATAGAGTGTTGAAGAAGGGGTTGAGCTGTAAATGTTAATAAGAGAGTTAAGATACACGCCGACAAAAATTGCACCGAAAACAACAAGAATCGCCAGTTTGTTACTGATTATATCTCTTTTTACAAGTAAGAATAACCGTTTGCTTGAAAGAAAACTATTTAGTTTCATTGGGGGAACCTCCATTGAAGGCAGATTGTATTCCGTGAGGATTTGTAATGACCGCATTAAAGAGAGTTTCAAAGTCAATAGCATTTTGGTCCCGGTCTCTGTTTTTTACGACAACTTTGTACCCGTCAATTTCATTTTCCGAATAGAGTATATCTGCAGTATCAGACAGGGATGATACTTTTTCAACCGTAAGTATGTCTGCTACACGGTCCATGGTTTCATTAAAAATTATCCTTCCCTCATCAAGTATGAGTACAGGGTCAATAAGATGCTCTACATCTCTGACCTGGTGAGTAGAAATGATGATAATTCTCTCTTTTGATTGTGAAGAAGCAACAATTTTCCTGAACCTTGTTTTGGTCGGGATATCCAGCCCGTTGGTAGGTTCATCGAGAAGAAGTATTCTGCTGTTGGAAGCAATGCCGAAACTCAGGAGAAACTTCTTTTTTTGCCCATACGAAAAATTGGAGAGTTTGGAATCTTCGGGCAGGTTGAATTCGGAAATGAGTTCAAAAAATCGTTCTTCATCAAAATCAGGGTAAAAGGGTGCATAGATTTTTTTATACTCACCTGCTTTTATCCCGGGGAGAGTATACTCTTCAGGAAGAAAGAATAGTTCCTTTAAGAAATCGGGATTTCTTTCAGCCGGAGTAAATCCCAGAACTGAAATCTCCCCTGATTCAGGAAAAATGAGTCCTGCAAGAATCTTCAGAAAGGTTGTTTTACCGGCACCGTTTTTTCCCAATAATCCGTATATCGAACCATGTTTCAGATCAAGGGAAAGGTCTTTAAAAAGTTTCTTTTTTTTGTAATCGAAATTCAGTTTTTCTATGGTAATCATGTTTTTACTCCTAGTAAACTACTAAAGTAGTACACTAATAAACTATATATACATTCTACTTTTGTCAAGCTTTTTATCTTAAAAAAAATATAATTTCAATCCAATCCCTTTTGCTTTTACTGTATAATGATGTTCGAGGATAAATTATGGCAGTTACGGTGAAGGATGTAGCAGCCCTTGCAGGAGTATCCACTGCAACGGTTTCCCGTGTAATAAACAATGAAGAAGGGATTAGGCCTGCAACACGTGAGAGAGTTCAAAAAGCAATTATTAAGAGCGGATACAAGGTAAACGCAATTGCCCGGAGTTTGAAAACAAGCCGGAGCGGAACAGTTGGACTTATTACTCCCGAGTTTACCAACGATTTTTTTATGAACATAGCACAAGGGGTGGAAGAGTACCTTGAGGGGCATGGGTACACCCTTATCATAAGCAGCAGTAACGAATCCGTAGCAGGGGAGAAACGAAGGGCGGCGCTACTCGCCGAAAAGAGTGTGGAAGGGGTAATCGTAATACCCTCAACCGGAAGGGGACGTCATTTTAAGGCATTATACGGAGCCGGTATCCCCCTGGTATTTGCGGACCGTTCCACAGAGGACTTTCCAACGGATACGGTGATGGTTGACAACAGAAAAGGGAGCTGTGATGCTGTTTCATACCTTATAAAACAGGGATTCAAAAAAATTGCATTTATTGGAGGTTCCCCGGATTTAAGTAATGCAAAGGAGCGGCTGGAAGGGTATCTCAAGGCTTTGGAGGAGCATGGCATCGAAGCGGATCCGGATCTTGTTTTAACAGGAAACTTCCATGTAGACAGCGGATATCTCCTGATGGAGCGGCTCATGCAGTCAAATACCCCGCCTGACCATGTTTTTATTGCAAACTATTTCATGCATGCAGGAGCTGTTAAGTATCTTGTTGCACATGGTTACAAGCCGTTAAATAGTCCCGGTATCAGCAGTTTTGATGATATGGGGCTTTCCGCCATTCTTGGGT
>QNBL01000133.1 GCA_003641695.1 Spirochaetota bacterium | reverse complement strand
TTATCCATTGTTTCAGGAAGGAACGGGGAACGCCAGTACGGCTGTTCAACCCTGGGTCGGAACACTACCCTGCTCCGCCGAAAGGGACCGCCTTCGGGTGTTCTGGTAGTATCCACGTTGGCTATATTGTCAGAAATCACATCGAGACGGGTTCTTTGCGCACTGAGTCCCGATGCTGCTATGTTAATACTGCTGAAAATCCCCATATATTACTCCCCTACCTCAATACTATGTTTAGTCGTGAAAACTGATTTGCCACTGATCTTGCAAGAAGATCGTACCTGAGCTGATTCTGCAGAAGAAGCATGCTTTCCTGCTCCGTATCGACATTATTACCGTTGTTGTCAGACTGGGAAAGATAATCCAGAACCCTACGGGGCTGCACATCGCGATAGTTTCTGGTTCTGCAAAACGGAATGTGTTTCTCATTTGTCAGGGCTGCAGGAAGTCTGCTTGAAACAGACTCGGAATCAAGCGCCCGCTTCAGTTCAGCTTCGAAGTTAACATCTGTTCGCTTGAAATTGGGTGTATCAGCATTAGCAATATTGTTTGCAAGAACATCCTGACGGATCATGGATACATCCATTGTCCTCTGTAGTATATCAAGGTTTTTACCAAAACTGTTGTTCAAAAACACTCTTTTCTCCTTAAAATTCTTCTTCTCTTTATATTTCGGTTCATTTCGAGTCCTTCTAAAGTATGTACCGGGATAAATCCTGGTCCTGTACTATATCTACGAGTTTTTCCTCTACATATTCCTTTGTAATCCGTATCTCCTGCCCTTTTAAATCCGGAGCATTGAAGGAAACATCCTCCAAAAGCAATTCCATTATGGTGTGCAGCCTTCTCGCACCGATATTCTCGGTATTTCTATTTACCTCCGCAGCAATCTCACTTATCTTTTTTGTTGCCTCTTCGGTAAAAACCAGGGAAACTTCCTCGGTTTTCAGTAATTCTGTATATTGAATAGTCAGAGAGTTTTCCGTTTCAGTCAGAATCCTGTGAAAATCATCACTGCTCAGGTCATCAAGCTCGACTCTCAGCGGAAAACGTCCCTGCAGCTCAGGGATAAGATCCGAAGGTTTACTTATATGAAAGGCTCCGGCTGCAATAAAAAGGATATGAGAGGTATCCACAATACCGTACTTGGTATTGACCTTACTCCCTTCCACTATGGGGAGGATATCCCGCTGTACCCCTTCCCGGGAGACATCAGCTCCTGAACGGCTTTCTTTCGATGCTACCTTGTCAATTTCATCGACAAAAACAATTCCCATCTCTTCAACCCGTTCTTTGGCAACCTCCGAAGCCCTTTCAGTATCGACGAGTTTATTCATCTCCTCGGCCATAATAATATCTCTGGCCCTGGATATGGAAACCCGCTTTTTTTTCTTTTTCCCGCCGAAAATGTTTGACAACCCCCCAAGGTTCAAATCCATCTCTTCGAAATTTGTTCCGGAGAAGATCTCTATCGCAGGGAATCCTCCTGCCGAGATGTCAACTTCTACTGTTTTGTCTTCGAGCTTTCCCTCTTTGAGCATCTTTCTAAACTTCTCCCTGGTTGAAGAAGGGGTGTTCTGATCCTGAGAAACAACTGTCATTTCCCCGGATTCGCTGGGCGGTGCAGGTTTTTTCTCCTTGATTCCCGGCAGCAGAAGATCAAGAAGCGCCTCTTCGGTTCGCTGCTGCGCCTCTTCCCTGACATCTTCGGAGAGTTCACTCTTTACCATGGTTACCGCTATACTCATTAGATCACGGATCATTGATTCTACGTCCCGGCCCACGTATCCTACCTCGGTATACTTGGTTGCTTCTACCTTAATAAATGGTGCTCCGGAAAGGCGGGAAAGCCTTCTGGCAATCTCGGTCTTACCAACGCCGGTAGGACCTATCATTATAATATTTTTCGGTGTAATCTCTTCCCGTAATTCCTGAGGCAGCATTCTTCTGCGCATCCGGTTTCTAAGAGCGATTGCTACCGCCTTCTTGGCTTTATCCTGTCCAATTATGTATTTATCCAGCTCACTCACAATCTGAGCCGGAGTCAATGTATCGAGGTCCACTGTCATTAAAGCTCCTCCAAAATTATGTTGTCGTTGGTGTATATACAAATTCCCGCAGCTATCTTCATACTCCGCTTTGCAATCTCGCTGGCGGAAAGGGAAGAATTGTCCAGATAAGCCAGAGCCGCTGCGTATGCGTAGTTACCTCCCGACCCTATTGCTATTGCGCCTTCGTCGGGTTCAACGACATCCCCGGTTCCGGAAATCAGAAGGGTTTTCTTCCTGTTTGCAACAAGAAGCATTGCTTCCAGTTTTCTTAAAACCCTGTCTGTTCTCCACTCTTTAGCCAGTTCTACTGCAGCCCTGGTTATATCGCCGTTGTATTCCTTAACTTTTCCTTCGAACCGCTCGAACAGAGTGAATGCATCCGCAGTTGCTCCTGCAAATCCGGTTATCACTTCGTCATTGTACATTCTTCTCACCTTTCGTGCGTGTCCCTTCATAACGGTATTGCCAAGAGTTACCTGTCCGTCTCCGGCCATGGCGACAGAATCGCCCTTCCGTACAGCCAGGATTGTCGTGCCTTTAAAACTCATCTCTCACTCCTTTCTTTCCCATGGGGATGTGATGTTCTGTACACCTTCCTGAGACGTTCCAAACCGATATGGGTATAAATCTGGGTAGTCGATATGGATGAATGTCCTAAAAGTTCCTGAACCATTCTCAAGTCTGCTCCATTGTCAAGAAGATGGGTAGCGAAACTGTGCCTGAATGAATGGGGGCTGACATGTTTTCCGCTCCTCAGTTTATTCAAATATTTTTCCAAAACAAACCTAACTCCCCGCCCGGTTATTCTTTTTCCTCTACTATTAAGAATAAGAGCCGAAGCATCGTCTGTGTTGTCAGATTTTATCATCTGCCTTCTTGCACCCAGATACTGCTTCAGAAGAGTTACCGTTCCTTCGGAGAGGAATACAAACCGTTCTTTTTTTCCTTTTCCCCGTACAAGAATATTTTTACCCTTAAGGGATATGTCAAACAGATTTATTCCGACAAGTTCTGCAATACGGCACCCCGTGGAATAAAAAAGTTCAATTATAAGTCTGTCCCGTATCCCCAGAAGGGAATCATCGGGCATGGCAAGCAGGCTCCTGATCTCTTCAACCGAGAAGAGATCAGGCAGCTTGCGTGATCTGCTTATGCTTTTTATGTTTTCAAAAGGATTTCTTCCTGCAAGATTAAACCGGATACAGTATTTGTAAAAGCCCTTTACCGAAGAGAGCGTTCTATTGATACTACTCTCTTTCAGCTTTCTGCCTTTAAGAAACCCGACAAAGTTTCTGGCATCCCGAATCTGGACGTCCAGAAGTCCGGCCCCGTATTCTTCCAGAAATTTTTCATAGAGGTCCAGATCCTCTCTGTATGCCTTTACTGTTGCCTGAGACAGGTTACGTACACCTTCAAGATACTTTAGGTATTCCGGTATCATGACAATGCTCCTCCTGCTACGAATCGGGTTCCTTCATATAGAACAAGAGATCCTTCAAGCTCCATAGCAAGCAGATCAGAAAGAGTATAATCTTCTGGGGTTTCAAGGATCTGCAGAGAACCTGCACTGCCGCTGCCGGTATACTTAAGAATATCCTCAGAAGATTCCACTATTCCAGCTCCATCATAAGATAGTTTTAACGCCCCTTCATTTCCGGGGCTGGAAAGAGAACAACCATGGACAAAGAGATCCCTTCCCTGTTCCAGTGCAAAATCAGCGGTAATCAGTGCTCCTGATTTCAAAGGAGCCTCAACAATAACAACAGACCTCGAAAGACCGCTGATAATCCTGTTCCTCTTTGGAAAATTATACTTGAGCGGAGGGGTACCGGGCGGAAACTCACTCAAGAGAACTCCGTTATTTTCCAGAATTCCATAGGCAAGTTTTCTGTTTGAAGCCGGATACACCGAATCTATCCCATTCCCCAGGACAGCAATTGTCTTTCCCCGCTTATCAACGACGCCGGTATGTGCTGCGCTGTCTATCCCCAAAGCAAGACCGGAGACTACAGGAATTCCCTTTTCAGCAAGTCCTGCTCCCAGCATGTACGCACTCTCCATACCTTTCCTGCCCGGATGCCGTGTTCCGACAACTGCAATATGAGGAAGAGAATTTTCCATTGTCCCGCCCTTTGCATAAAGCACTACCGGAGGATCAAAGATTTCCCGAAGCTGCGGCGGGTATCCGCTGTCCCAGTACCAGATAATGCTGATCCTGTTTTTTTCAGCTGCCGCCTTGATTCTTTCCGCTTCCGCAGCTGCTTCATGCATGGAAAAAAGTGACACCCTTGGCTTACGGCCAATAATCTCGAAAATATCATGTGCAGTAAGTCTGAGAAGACTATCGGAATCCGGAAAAAGTTCTGCCAGCAGGAGCCTTTCTTTAGCGGTAAGAGCCGGAATTCTGCTTATAACAAGAGTATTCAGATCAGCCATTTGAACCTCCGCTCATCAAAGCATCCCGGAATTCTCTGGCTTTTAACGTTGCCTTCTCATCCTTGGAAATCTTTATAATCTTGTTGTAGGTATCTACGGCATCTCTAATATTACCGGTAACTGCATCAGCCCTGGCTTTAATAAAAAGAGCATCAATATTCCCGGGATCAAAATTTAAAAGCTTTTTGATGGCCTTGAGGGCATCCAACGGCCTATTCAACTCAAACATATATAAAACAGAAAGTGCATAGTACACATCTTCGTACCTACCATTCAGCTCTATAGCTCTTTGATAGTACACTACCGCCTTCTGCATAAGCCTTCTTCTTTCATCATCCTCCAAAACAGACTTTGCTGATCTGGCAAGGGAAACCCCGCTATAGTAAAAAAGTACCTCGTTTTCAGGGTAATACTCTATTGCTTTCTGGAAGTTATCATAGGCTTTTCCGTACATCTTGAGCTTCATGTACTCCAGTCCTACAAGACGATAGTAAATGCCGATCTCAACTCCAGCTTTTACAGTCCTGTCTGCTTCCTCTTTGTATTCCTTTATCCCTTTTTCCAGCTCGGCTATTCGCTTTTTGCTTACTTCTGTACTTCCATCAGCACTTTCCGTCGACTTCAGACTTTTCAGGGTTTTCCCATCACCCTTGCTGCAGGATACAAACGCTCCAAGCAAAACCAGGATAGATACAGCAGCAAGAAAAAATTGAAATCTTTTCATCCTCTGCCTCCCGTATCTCTATACGGCGGTTTTCCGTTTCCCGCTTCGTTTTCCATTATATTAAGAGGATGAAATTCCAAATGGGTTTTCTTCAGATCCTCATTGCCGATATGTGTGTATATCTGGGTAGTGGTGATATCCGAATGTCCAAGAAGTTCCTGGACAATTCTCAAGTCTGCTCCCCCTTGAATAAGATGGGTCGCAAAGGAGTGCCGAAGGGTATGAACCTTTGCTTTCAATCCGCTGAGTTCTGCATAAGCATGAAATCTTTTCCATATACCCTTGCGGGACATCCCTTTCCCCCGGATACTCAAGAAAAGAGTATTGTCTTTAATTCCCTTTTTAATTAAGAGCGGTCTTCCATGCTCCATGTATTTTTTCAGCCAGTTGAAAGCATCCTCACCTAAAGGGAGAATCCTTTCCTTGTTTCTTTTTCCGGTAACCCGGATGAGTTCTTCTTTAAAAAAAACATTTCCGCAGGTAACAGCAGCAGCTTCACTTATCCTGAGACCGCATGAATAAATAAGCTCAAACATTGCTCTGTCTCTCAGCCCCACAGGGGAAGAGATATCTATCGAATCCAGGAAACTGTCAACTTCTTCAGGGGAAAGTACTTCGGGGAGGGAAACGGCCCCCTTCGGAGATTCAATACGTGCAGTCGGACTCTCCTCCATGTATCCCTCTGAAGTAAGGAATGCATAGAAAGACTTTATACTGCTTAGCCCCTTTGCTATTGTTCTCTGATCAATCCCCTCTTCCTGCCGGGAGGCAAAGTATCCTATTATATCAGCAGAATCCGCTTCTACAAAGCTCCTCGAGCGGGATTGCAGATAGGATTCCAATCTCAATACATCCAGCATATATGTTTCAATAGTGGATGCAGAGACCCGCTGCTGAAGATAGAGGTAATTCTGATACTCCTGAAGAAGAGCAGTCCGTTTCATCTATTCAGCTTCCTGTCCTGATACTTTCCGGCCCCTGAGAACTGTGGGGATTCCCAGATCCACTTCATGCTGATTCCTGCTGGAAAGAAATCCTTTTGATTCCCGGGATAATCCTTTCTGCAGATTCAGCCAGTCCTTGTACCGGATTACCTCATCCTCTTTCTCTACATTTTCCTCTACTGTCAGGGAGGAACTGGTGTTTTTAAACCCTGTGGCAACCACGGTTACCTGGATTTCTCCTTCCATCTCGGGATTTATAGTCTGCCCGGGAATAATCAGCGCGTCTTCGTCTGCATTTGCCGTCACAATCTTGATTACTTCATCATATTCAGACAGGGAAAGGTCTTCTCCTCCGGTGACGTTTATAAGGATGCCCTTTGCCCCTTCGATCCTTGCATCTTCAAGAAGAGGATTATTTATGGCATTTGTAGCAGCATCCACAGCCCTGTTCTCGCCCGAACCAACACCAATACCCATTAGTGCATCACCCCTGCCTTTCATTATGGTTCTCACATCGGCAAAGTCGATGTTTATCTCACCGGTAACAGTGATGAGCTCCGATATACCCTGAACTCCCTGCCGCAGAACATCATCTGCCATCAGAAAAGCCGCTTTTATCGGCGTTTTCTTTTCAACAATCTTCATGAGGTACTGATTCGGGATAATTATAAGAGTATCAACAGCTTCCCGGAGCTTCTCAATCCCCTCTTCAGCAAGCTGCATCTTACGCCGTCCTTCAAAATCAAAGGGTTTTGTGACCACCGCTACGGTAAGTGCACCTGATGCCCGGGCAATATCAGCTACAACAGGAGCTGCGCCTGTACCGGTTCCACCGCCCATACCTGCTGTAATAAAAACCATATCGGCTCCCCGCAGGATGTTTTCTATGTCGTCCCTGTTTTCCTGAGCAGCCTTTTCTCCTGTTTCGGGAACACCTCCGGCTCCGAGACCTCCGGTAAGCTTGGATCCAATCGGCTGCTTTGTCTGAGCTTTCGAAAGCTTAAGTGCTTGCATGTCGGTATTGACCGCAATAAAGTCTACCTTTTTGAGTCCGCTTTCAATCATGCGGTTTACCGCATTGCTGCCACCGCCTCCTACACCGATAACCTTGATTACCGTAGGATCAGCGATTCCTTCATTCATTCTGTCTTCAATTACTTCAATCTGCATTGCCCCCTCCCTAAGTGCAAGCTACA
>QNBL01000132.1 GCA_003641695.1 Spirochaetota bacterium | reverse complement strand
CCCTTTGTTTGTGTATCTGTAGGCGTCAAGCTCCTCTATATCAATTTCCAGAACCGGAGCAGCAACCCCGGGGGGATATGCAAGAGACAACTCATCCGCCGTCGAACATGGTTTTGTGGGGATAACTTCTGTTTTACCCGGTACCCCGTTCAGGGAATGGTATTTCAGTGCTTTTTCTTTCAAGTCATTCATTATTTTACTCCCAGGGAAAGGTATAGTTCATATTAAATCTCTTTTTCAGCTCATCCATCTGGTCCCGAAGGGTTTTGGGTACCGGGCATCCGTGCTCCTTACGGTACTGCCAGGCAACCCACTCTTTTTCTCCTGCTGTGTAAATTCTATCCTGCCCCGGAGCTTTCTTCGAGTTTCTCAGATCTCTCATTATGTTACCTGCTGTCCGTTTAAACTCATCCAGTCCCAAAAATTCTTCAGGATCAATAGCAATAAAGAAATGTCCCAGCGGATACGGTATTCTATTCCCTTCCTTATCGAATCCATTGAGAGCTTTAAGGTAGGAACCTCCCTGCAGAGCTGCTGACAGCACCTCTACAATAGCAGCATAACCATATCCCTTGTATCCTCCGGTTTCTTCTCCCAAACCGCCCAACGGGGCAAGTGCTGCTTTCCCCTTGGTCAAATCAACAAGAATCTGCTGGGTATCGGTTCTGGTCTTACCATCCTCGCCAATAACCCAACCGGGGGGAACATCTTTGCCTGCTCGCCCGTACACCTCGATCTTTCCTCTCTGACTTACCGACGTAGCACAATCAAGGACAAAGGGGAACGCTTCATCCGTCGGGAATCCGATGGTAAGCGGGTTTGTTCCCAGCATATTCTCGACTCCGAAGGTGGGAGCAATAGAGGGGCGGGCATTGGTCCCGGTCATTCCTATCATACCGTTTTCAATTGCCATAAGTGCATAATAACCTGCTATACCGTAATGAGTTGAATTCCTTACGGCTACCATTCCCATCCCGTGAGCTTTTGCCTTGTCTATTGCCATTTGCATTGCTGTCTTTGAAACTACATGCCCCAGGCCGTTATTCCCGTCAAGTACAGCGGTAGTTTTACGGTCTCTGACTACAGTAATCTCGGTTACCGGATTCATGATACCGGCATCGATCCTGTCTATGTAAATCGGTTTCAGTCTGCCGATTCCATGAGAATCTATCCCCCGCTTATCAGAGGTAATCAAAACCTCTGAAATAATCTCTGCATCTTTTTCCGGAATACCAACTCCTTTAAGGGCATCCTTCATAAAACTTTCAAGGGTTTCAAAATCTACCCATTCGCAATCCTTGTACGCATCTGCGTATCCCATACTTTCCTCCTGTAAAAATATTTATTCTATCTTTTCTGCTTTAATTATTTTAATACCCACCGACTCCAAATTCTCCCGGTAGCTCTCCACAAACATCCAGTCTGTTACAAGATAATCAAGGTTATCTACCGGAACCGTAAGGAAATTGGAAATACGCCCTATTTTTGAATGATCCGCAACGCAGACGACATCTCCCTGCGTCCGCTCTATCATCTGTCTGGTAACCGCTGCCTCCTGATAAATAGGAGAGGTAAGTCCGCCTTTGAAACTCAAACCGTCTGCACCTATTACAGTTTTGGAAGCCATAATCTGGGAAATTATCTGGGAAGTAAATTCCCCTACAACACAGTTGGAAGCAGTACGGTACCTTCCCCCGGTTAGAATAATTTCAATCCCGGGGAAGCTGCCGAAATCGGCTACAGCTGCAACATTGTTTGTAATTACCCTGACATTTTTCTTCCCTTCCAGAAACCGGATCACCTGATAGGTGGTTGAACCGCTGTTAATAAAAACTGTATCGCCGTCTTCTATCATGGCAGCAGCGCGCCTGCCGACAGCTTCCTTATACTCAGAGTTTATCTTGTATTTTTCGTGATAGTTATACTCTTTGTTTACGGGACTTGTACTCACCGCACCACCGTGGGTTCTTTCCAACAGCCCCTTTTTTTCCAATACAGCCAGATCCCTTCTTATGGTAATGACCGAGACCCCGAGAACTTCTTTCAGTGATTCAACTGTTACCAATCCCTTCTCTTTTACAAGTCTTGCAATCTCCACCTGCCTTTCAGCAGGTATGGCACTTGATCTCATCGTTACCCCCAATTTAAATTTCTTCCTACAGCGTTTTTCCAGCCTTCATACAATTCTCCGGAAACCCGTTCTTCCATTGAGGGGGTAAAAACTCTGTCTTCTTTCCACACAGACTTGAGTTCTGCTATACTTTTCCAAAAACCAACCGCCAACCCCGCCAGATACGCTGCACCCATAGCTGTAGTTTCAACGTTAACCGGACGTACAACCTTAATATTCAGGATATCACTTTGAAACTGAAGCAGAAAGTTATCCCTGGATGCTCCTCCGTCCACTTTGAGCTCCCTGAGCTTGATTCCCGCATCCTGCTCCATGGCAGCCACCACATCCTTGGTTCTATACGCTATGGATTCTTCTGCTGCACGAACAATATGAGCCCGGGAGGCACTACGTGTAAGCCCTACAATACCTGCACGTGCTTTCTGGTCCCAGTAGGGGGAACCAAGCCCCTGGAAAGCGGAAACAAAATAGACTCCGGCGGTATCTTTAACCTCAGCTGCTATAGTACCTGCCTCGGAAGCATTTTTTAGAATTCCCAGATTGTCCCGGAGCCATTGGATTACGGCACCTCCCATAAAAACGGATCCTTCCAGTGCATAGGTAATCTTCCCGTTAAATCCGAGTGCTATTGTTGTCAAAAGACCGTTCGTTGAGTTCCGGGGGGTAGTCCCCGTATTCATCAGCATGAAACAGCCTGTCCCATACGTGTTTTTAAAGGATCCCTCCTCAATACACATCTGGCCAAAGAGCGATGACTGCTGATCTCCTGCAATTCCGGCTAGCGGTATCTTTGTACCGGTAATATCTTCATCGGTAAAACCGTAAACCTCACTGGAAGACCGTACTTCCGGCAGCATGGTTTGGGGTATTTGAAAAATATCCAGAAGTTCTTCATCCCACTTCAGGGTATGTATATTGAAAAGCATTGTTCTTGAAGCATTTGTGTAATCGGTAACATGTACTCTGCCGCCGGTTAATTTCCATACAAGCCAGGTATCTATTGTTCCAAAAAGAAGATCTCCCTTCTCTGCTCTCTCCCTGGCTCCCTCTACGTTTTCAAGGATCCAGTTGATCTTGGATGCAGAAAAATAGGCATCAATAACAAGACCCGTTTTCTCCCGGATGGTATCCTCATACCCTGAATCCTTCAGATTATTGCAGTAATCAGCAGTACGTCTGCACTGCCAGACAATGGCATTGTATACCGGTGTCCCGGTGTTTTTATCCCAAACTACAGTAGTTTCCCTCTGGTTTGTAATTCCTATGGCAGCAATATCCTCACCGTTGATCCCCCCTTTACTCAGCACCTCTTTAAAAACACTGAGCTGTCCTGAAAAAATCTCATCGGGGTCATGCTCTACCCACCCTTCTTCAGGCAGTATCTGCCTGAACTCCTTTTGAGCAACATCGACTATTCTTGTTTCATGGTTTATTAATAGGGCTCTGGAACTCGTTGTTCCCTGATCCAATGCAACGACATAACTCATGACTACCTCTCCTGAGTATGCACTTTACCATAAAACAGGATAAGTTTAAAGAGGAAAAAATCAAAAAAAATCAAGAACGGTCAAAAAAATACTCTGCTTCAACGGTATATACTGCACCGGAGGGCTTAAGAATACTGGAAAATAGAATAAACCTGTCGACAATGAAGCTTTCTGTTCGAAAAGAATCATGATTTTTTAAAAAGCGTCTTACAGAACCCAGAGGAGAATTTTTCAATCTTGCTACGGTTACATGAGGAGAAAACTTTCTCCTCTCCCGGGGAATTCCCGCATCAAACAGGGTATTTTCAATCCTTCTCCTTAAAGCAGCAATTTCTTCAGGATGAGCTATTCCGGTCCATAAAACTCCGGAGGGAAAGAATCCCACCCCCTTGAATTGCAGAGGAAAGGGACTGAAGGTAACACATGAAAGACACTCCCGTATCGTTTCAGCGGAATGACCCTCAACCGCTCCAATAAACTTAAGGGTAACATGAAGCTGTTCAGAACCCATCCATCGTGCTCCAGGGATATTTGACCGGAGCTCCAGGATTCTCTCTTTAACCCCCTCCGGAAGGGGAACAGCAACAAATAATCTGTACATACCCCTTAATAATACCCCCTATTGAAGATATTTTCCATACGGAGTATAATCTTGGTTTAATGCTAAATAACCTTGAACAGTGGAAAACCATAGTCCTCTCTCTCCCCGATGACGATTTTTTCGGTATCATGAGAAATTATCTCGGGAAAATAAAAACCCCCTTTAACAAACATATTCTTGTAGACAGGCTTATTGCCTTTCTCACCAGGGAAGAAACAATCGACAGAATAACCGCACTTATAAGCAGCGAGGATGCCTATATTTTAACTTTGATTTACTTCCTGGATGAACCGGATATAAAAACCCTCTATGAATTCTTAAAAGACAACACCTCTTTTCTTGAAGTACAGCACCGTTTACTGAATCTTGAAGAGCGGCTTCTTACTATCAAAGAACCCGGAACAGAGAGAATAAGGTTAAGCCCGATTTTCAAGGAACCCCTTGTTAAGCAGGTACTGAATACAAACCTGATATTTCCCTCGAAAAAAGTCGGAACAGAAAAAATCCCGTTCCCCTGGTTCAACGAGGCTGTTATAACTGCAGTTTTCTCTTTTATCAATCAAACACCTGATATCTTCAAACTGGACGGTTCGATAAAAAAACGTCCCCGGGAAAGTTTGCTTCAGATATTCCCTTCAATTCTCGAAGAAGTTGAAAAGGGTGTTACAAAATTCTCTGTTATTACCGAATCCCTGATACACCTGAATCTGCTGACCAACGAAAGGGGCAGGCTGTTGATAAAATACAGGAATCTCAAGGAATTCAGCAGCCTGGACAGTAACGCACGATGTCCCCTTCTCTGGAGTACTGCAGTATGCGGCGGCGAAGATATGGCTACCTTGATCCGTGTATCCGGAATTATTTCAACCTTTCTCAACTCAATACCCGTTGGTACAGGATTTTCCAAATCCAATCTGCTGTTTCTCCTTAAAGCAGCTTCAAGAGAGCAGGGTTTATTTGAAATGATAAAAGAAAGAGTCATTCCTGCTCTAACACATAGAGAGGTATTTCTTAAATATGACAATGACCTTTACCTGCTCAATCCCATGGTAAAAGAAATGATCTCTGATGAACCAAAGAAGGAACCCGCTCTTATAATTCAATCAAGTTTTTCCATAACTGCAAAGCCCTGGACAACCTTGCAATCAGGGCTTCTGCTGGCACTCTCATCAACCATAAAGAGTTTTGACCTTTTTGCACATTATGAAATAAACAAGAAATCATGCGTTGGAATACGTAAACTTAAACTTACATACACTGATCTGCTTTTGTATTTTAAAAATGAGGGAGGTACCGGGATTCCCCAGAACATTGAAACCTCTCTCAAACACTGGGCTGAGGAGTACAGCACTGTTCATCTTTACAAAGGGATTGCCCTCATTGTTTCGGAATCAAGACAGGTACTCATTGATCATATCGGGGCATTGGAACCCTATATAAAACTTCATCCGGCACCGGGGGTCTACCTATTTGACGAAAACGAGCAGGCCGAATGGATAAAAATTCTACAGGATGAGGGGATTCCCATACTTTCAGATGTAAAAATGTATTCATCAGAGACTGAAGAAACCGGTATTTTTGAAGCCGTGCAAGGAGAAACTGCCAATCAGCCAAAACTGAATTTCATAAACAACAACGGCTCTTCCGTTAAAGCAGATAATTCTTTTATTGAGGATCTTAAATACACTCTTGAAAAAAAGAACTTTACCGTCAAAGAGAAAAAGGAACTCCAGGCAAGAATTAATAAAAAACTGATTCTTTTTCCTGAGCAGCTTCAAAAAGGGATATACAGAAAAGAGATTGTTGAAGTAAGAGGACTTGATTATACAGGAAAAATCAGGCTTATTCACAGAGCCATGGAAAGCCAGACAGATATCCTGGAGATTAAAAGCTACTCGCTGCCAAAAGGAAAGCGCAGAATCCTTGTAAAACCTGCCAGGATACAGAATGACAGCAATAAACATCTCCTGATTGCCCATACCCTTCCGGAAGAAAAAGAGGTTGAAATCCCCGTGGGAAAGATAAGTTATGTCCGGCTCTTGAAGAGTTCTCTCTACAATCCTGTTACCAGGAATTAGTTTTCGGGATAGTCAACTCCGGTAAAGAGAAGGAACTGCTTCTTCCCCTGAACCGAAAGCATCTCAAGACCATTAATGGTCCTGCATCCGCTGGATGCTGCCTCCTTTAGAAAGAGGGTTTCCTCAGGTGTATAGATGAGATCATATACAATCTGTTCTTTCCTGAAGCGATAACCCGGCAGAGGGGTTTTATCCTCTAAAGGATACATCCCGACGTTTGTTGTCTGTACAATCAGATCGCAGCGTTCTATCTCTTTGTAACTCGAAAGGGGATGATAGCTGAGGTCGAATTTTTGTGAAAGGATACGGGCCTTTTCCTCTGTTCTGTTGAAGATATGGATCTGTGCATCAAGCCCTTTAAGAGCCCTTATTACTGCGCCCGCGGCTCCGCCCGCTCCGATTATTGCGATCCTTTTTATATCCTGGAGAGGAATCCGTTTTTCAAGAGGTTTGAAAAAACCTTCTATGTCCGTATTCCACCCTTCATAACCGCCATCCGTATAAACAACTGTATTGCAGGCATCCGCCTGATTAACGGAAGGATCAATTTTATCAAGAAACCTGATAACATCCTTCTTGTACGGCACTGTTACAGAAAACCCTTTTACCGGGAGCTTTTGGGCAAATTCCATGAATAGATCAGGATCATCCACAGGGAAGGGTATGTAAACGGCATCCATACCACATTTCCTGTATCCTGCATTGTGAAGATGTGGTGATCTGGTGTGCATCACCGGATTACCGATTATGCCGTAGACAGCCGCATCCGGAGTTATGAGATCCAGGTTGTACACATTTTTAAGCTGTACAGGAGAACTATGCCCGGGGGCTCCTGAAGCTTCTGCACCGGAACAATAGGTAAGCAGTGAACCAAGTTTACGATAGAGGATCCTGCTGAAAAATCCGTATGCCCCCATGCCCAGAATTATTTTTTTATCCCGGTTACTAAAGACACTGTACAACTGCATAAGACTGAGGACATCTTTGCTTCCATGAGGATACACAGCAATTTTGGGAATCTCCCAATCCGGAAGCGTGAGCATCTTTGTAATGGCATCT
>QNBL01000131.1 GCA_003641695.1 Spirochaetota bacterium | reverse complement strand
GAAGGTTCTCGATGCCTGCGGAAGCTACTCTGAGGTATATCTTGCCATGAGTGCAACCACAAAGGTTTCCGATGTGAAGGAACTCCTTCAACAGTTTGAACCCTTTAATTATCGATCAGTTATTCTGACCAAGCTTGATGAAACCATGAGAATAGGGAATATAGTCAGTGTTCTGTATGAAAAAAGGAAAACGCTGACATACATTACCGATGGTCAGGTTGTTCCGCAGGATATCGAATCCGCCAGTGTTATGAGGCTTTTAAAAAACCTGGAGGGATTCAATCTAAATAAAAATAGACTCTATGTAAAATTTAAAGAAAGAGAAGGTGTTGAAAGTTATGACTGACCAGGCTGAACAGCTCAGAGAGATTATGCGGACCCGTAATGAAGATAAAGATGCCGGGAGCAGGACAAGGGTAATAGCGGTAGCCAGCGGGAAAGGCGGCGTGGGTAAAACAAACATGTCCATAAACCTGGCTATTGCTTATGCTCAGCTTGGCAAGAAGGTTATTGTTATGGATGCGGATCTCGGGCTTGCAAATGTTAATGTAGCCCTTGGAATAATACCGAAGTATAATCTTTATCATTTGATTCGGAAAAAGAAGAAAATGAAGGATATTATTCTTGATACGGACTACGGTATACAATTTGTGGCAGGAGCCTCGGGGTTTTCAAAAATAGCTAATTTATCAGAAGATGAACTGGAGAACTTTATAGAAGAGATTTCCTCCATGGCATTTGCAGATGTAATAATAATAGATACCAGTGCTGGGGTTTCCCATAATGTGCTCTCTTTTATAGCCGCAGCTGATGATGCCATAATTGTTACAACTCCTGAACCTACTGCCATAACCGATGCTTATGGTATTATCAAGATAATAGCAACAGAGATTGATAATATGAATCTGGGGTTGAAACTGATTGTAAACAGGGTGAAGAGTGTTACAGAGGGTAAGAAAGTTGCTGAAAGAGTAATAAGCATTGCAAGCCAGTTTCTTAATCTGAAGGTTGATTACCTTGGGTATGTTTATGAAGATTCCAGTGTTTCCAATGCTGTGTTGAAGCAGAAGCCGTTCATGATCCTGGATCCGAACGGGAAAGCTGCTATATGCGTCAAGCATTTAGTCAGCAGATTGGAGAAGGTTGAATTCAAGGAAGGCGGAGGAGTAAAGCAGTTTATTAGAAGACTGATAGGTAAAAAGGTTCAATAATATTGCTGCTTGACGGTAGCCTGCTATTGGCGTAATCTGTAAACAGGTTGTTTGTATGAAGGACTTGAAGGTAATAACAGTTTTTTCGGGCAGTGCATTTGTACTTTCTCTTGTTGCAGGTGTGCTGGGTGCAGTGTCGTTTCCAATTCTCCTGTTACGAGCTCTTTTGGGAGTGGTTTTTTTTGGAGGTTTGGGTTTTTTTGTTATGTACGTTTTGCGTAAGTTTTTACCGGAGCTTTTCGATACTGGATCAGTTGAAGAGGAAGCTGTTTTGGAAGAAGCCGGTGAAACCGTACCAAAGGTTGATATTGTTATAGATGATGAACAGGAAAGTTCTGCTGAGGGTATTGTTGAGGAGGCCGGAGTTCCGGAGAGCGGTATCAAGCTGGAAGACGAGGTGCGGGTTACTTCCGGTGAAGCTTTTGATGACATAGGTGATGCCGTTCAGGAAGAAGATTCCGGTGGCCTTCCGAATATAGAATCTTTTTCGGATGCCTTCAATTCGGCGGAACTCGAACAGAACGGAGAAGAATCGGTAACTGGCAGTATTTCGGTTGATATAATGGGACAGAATGAGGATCCCGGCACTGTTGCAAAGGCAATACGGACAATAATGAAAAAGGATCAGGAAGGGTAGTAAATGGCTGACAAACTCTTAGAGGAAAAATCTGAAGCAGAACTGTGGTTGCTTTTTAAAAAGAACAGGGATCCGAAGATAAGGGATATATTTGTAAAGCAGTATGCTCCGCTGGTTAAGTATGTTGCCGGAAAAGTAGCCATGGGAATGCCTCATAACGTTGAATTTGATGATCTCGTAGGTTTTGGAGTATTCGGTTTATTTGATGCAATAAATAAATTTGATCCCGAGAAGCACGTCAAGTTTAAAACATATGCCGTTACCAGAATAAGAGGTGCTATCCTGGATGAGCTGAGATCAATTGACTGGGTCCCCCGTTCTGTAAGGCAGAAAACCAGAGAGATAGAGGATACTATTCACCACCTGGAATCTTCTTTGGGAAGAGCTGCGAACGATGCAGAGATCGCCAAGGAACTGAGGATGTCGGTAAAGGATTTTCAAAAAACAATGATGAAAATCAGCGGGACATCAATACTTTCACTGAATGATGTCTGGTATACCGGTGATGAAAGCGACAAAGTTTCCATCGTTGACAGCATCGAATCACCATCAAGTCTGAACCCGGATATGATAATCGAGAAAGAAGAGATAAAACGGGTGATTGTCGAAGCAATAAGTGAACTTCCAGAGAAAGAGAAGAAGGTCCTTGTTCTTTATTACTATGAAGATCTGACCCTTAAAGAAATAGGTAAGGTTCTTGAAGTTACCGAATCCAGAATAAGTCAGCTTCATACTAAAGCCATAATGAGGTTAAGAGCAAAACTTACGAATATAAAAAAGGGAATATTTTAAAGGCGGTCCAACAATGGTCGATCTTGACGGTTTAAGAGAGTACATGAAAACCCAGGCGGAAGCCGACCGGAATTTAAAGTGGGTTCAGGTCGAGGGTGTTGATATAGAGGATGCTCTCCGTCAGGCTGCCATTGAGCTGGGGCTGCCGGTAAAAAAACTGGATTATGAAATCAGGGTAAACGGAAGCAAAGGGACCCTTGGTTTCGGGAAAAAAAAGACAGTTATAGTAGCTTACCCTGCCTATGAGGAGGAAGAGGAACTTGAGGTTTCGGGCGAAGACTTTGAAGTGGAGGGTCTGAAAGAAAAAACTGCCGATGAAGACGGGAAGGTAGTTGTCAGGTTTACATCCGACGGTGTTCTTCTTAAGGTTTTCCCTCCAAAAGGAAAAGGTAAAAAGGTTACAGTAAAGGAAGCCATGGCAAAGATCCACGCCCATCCGATGATAAAGGATGTTAATCAGAGTCTGGTTTCCGCAGCGGTGAAGGAAGCGAGTGAAGAATATGTAAAAATCGGGGATTTTAATTACAATCCTGCTGCAGACCCGGTAATGACTGTGGATATTACCGATTTCGATATGAAAGCTTTCCTTACCATTATGCCTCCCGGTGAAGGAGGTATCAATCCGGATGTTGAGAATATCAAGGCTTTTCTTAAGAACAACGGAGTTGTTCATGGTATCAATGAGGAACTGCTATATTCACTTCAGGACTTCCCGGTGTATTCAAAACCTGTTCTTGTAGCAGAAGGTACAAAACCTGTAAACGGAAACGATGCAAAGATAATTTACAACTTTGATACCGATACGTCAAAAATCCAGCTTAAAGAGAAGAATGGAAAGGTAGACTTTAAAGAGCAGAATTTAATAAAGAACGTGGTGGAAGGTCAGGCTCTTGCTAGAAAGATCCCGGCAGAACAGGGGCAGTCAGGCAGAACTGTAACCGGACGGCTGCTGCCTGCAGAAGATGGAAATGATGTTGATATCGGAATTGGAAAAAACGTAAAACTCTCCGAAGACGGTACAACTGCAATTGCAGAGATCAATGGACAGGTAATTATGCTGAGTGGCAGGATCAACGTGGAGCCAATCTATGTGGTTAACGGTGATGTTAACCTCAAAAACAGCGGTAACGTAATATTCCTGGGAACAGTACTTGTCAAAGGAAGTGTAACCGATGGATTTAAGGTAAAAGCCGCCGGAAATATCGAGGTAATGGGAAACGTCGGGAAAGCGGAGCTTGATGCAGAAGGAGAGATCATTATTCATCAGGGGGTGAATGGAAAGAGTTCCGGTATGATTAGAGCAGGTAAAGGAGTATGGTCAAAATTTATAGAGAATGCAATAGTTGATGCCGGCGAAGTAGTTGTTGCAACTGACGGAATTATCAACTCACGGGTAGATGCAAACAAGAAAATAATTTGTCAGGGGAAAAGGGCAACCATAGTAGGAGGAGTTCTACGGGCTGTCGAAGAGATCCATGCAAAGAGTCTCGGAACAGTAGCCGGTTCGGAAACTGTCCTGGAGGTAGGGTACGATCCAAAGAAGAAGGAAAGACTTATTGAACTGGAACGGGAGATAACCGGGCTGGACAAGGAGCTGGATGAAATAAACCTTAATCTGGCTACTCTGCAGCGGCATCTTAAGGTAAAAAAAGAACTTCCGGAAGATAAAAAAGCCTACTATGAGGAACTGCTTGAACAGCAGAAAAAGCTTACTGATGAAAAAACTGCACTGGAGGAGGAATCTCTGGATATAAAAGAGTATCTTGAAGGACTTAAGATAAGCGGGAAGATTTCCGCTTCAAGCAGAGTGTTCCCCGGAGTCAAGATATCGATAAAAGATGCATATCTTGAAATAAAAAGTGAGTACAAGGCTGTTACTTTTATCAATGAAGACCGATTAATTAAAATAACAAAGTACCAGGATCTAGAGGAGGATTATACTCAAAAATAGATATGCCTATACAACCGATCGACTTACAGACACTTTTTGCTCATTTAAATCAGGTCGGTAAGGAGCAGTCGGTCTTGAAAGAGGGGGCAGTGCTTCAACAGGCAGTTAAGGGCAGCGAAATGGTAAAAGAAACTCAGCACAAGGATGAAAGCGTCAATGAAACCAAAAACACCGATGCCGAGAATCAGAAAATAAAAGATACCGAGTCCCGGGAAGGTGGGACAACCAGAGGGAAGGAACAAGAGGAAGAAAAGGAAAAAGAAAATACAAAACAGAAAAAGGGAAAACAGTATTTTTCTGATCCTGCCCTGGGCAAAAATATAGATATTTCAGGTTAATATGGAATTATCACTTTTTTTTCTTGCTATTGGAATTAATGCAATAGTGGTGTTGGTAATCTATCTGAATTTGAAGCGGCAGCTGCGGAAATCAACCGATGCGGCGAGTATTCTGGACGAAATACGGGAGGATGTCGAAGGCCTGATAGTTGAGATTAACCAAATTACGGATAGAAACGTCAGTATCATTGAGGACAAGATAAAACAGCTTAATCAGCTGCTTCAAGGAGCAGATAAACGTATAACCCTGCTGAAAAGGGAAGGGGATAACAATCCAATTGAGATGCCCCGGTATAATGACCTTAAAAAGTCTTCTATAAAGGAAATAGAACACGTCCGGAGCGAACAGAAAATCAGTAAGAAAGAGCAGGTGCTCGGACTGCACCGGAACGGGTTTTCGCCGGGAATTATCGCTTCAAAAACCGGTATCTCAATAGGTGAGGTCGAGTTGATAATATCACTGTCTTCAGGGAAGGAAAACTAAAAATGAGTGAAAAGAAACTGTTTAAAACTTTTGTTAGTGACAGCAGAAATTTTATTGATAACATGGTACACATTATCGATGAGTTAAAGAAAAATCCCGGAAATAATGAACTGATTACCCAGGCTTTCAGAAATGCACACTCGCTAAAATCAGAAGCGGCATTCCTTAAAGAGGAGGAGGTTCTCAAGATATCCCATTCCATGGAAAGTATTCTTGAAAAGTACCGTAAACGGGGAGCAATTGTGGTCAAGCCTGATCTGGATAAGCTTAAATTTTCAATAGACAGGGTGAACGAGATTATTGATTATTATCATGAAACTGTTTTAGATCAGAGTACCCTTGAAACTATGCAGCCGAAAGATGTACCAGAAGACAAGGATACAGTAAAGCAGTCTTCGATAACCGAAGTAACCGGAATCCCGACACTGACTGCTTTTGAGAAGACGCTTTTAAGAGAGGCTCGTAACAGGGATGAAAAATTCTACCGTCTAACCTTTGAAATTGATAAAAATTTTCCCATGAAGTATGCAAAGGCTTTTCTCGTCATTAGTAATCTTGAGATGCTGGTTAACGTTGTGCGCACAATCCCTGTTTTCGGAGAGGAAAATGAAGAGCTCTATGAAAGGATGAGCATATTCTTTACTTCCGGCGTAGCGGAAAAGGAGATATACCGGGCGGTAAATGTTGATCAGGTTACCAGTATTAAACTTGCCGCTCTTTCCTACGATATGTTTCTTAAGGATTCTTCCTGGGAGATTGTAAGAAAAAGAAAGAACAATATTGTGAAGGTTGAATCAGAAAAACTTGATCAGATCTCAAACTATATAGATGAGATAAAGATAGACATTTACCGGGTTCTCAAGAATCTTGATAAAATTGACAGAGGCGGGAATCTTAAGATAATTCTGGAAAGGGTCAAAACCTATTCCGAAGAGATGGAAGGTGTTATTAAGGCTGTAGAAATGGTTTCCCTTAAAGAATCTTTTTCCTGCTTTGAAAGGTATGTCAGGGATCTTGCCAGTGAACTGCATAAGAAAGCCGAACTCAAAATAGAAGGTGCTGATGTCAAGATTTCCAGGAAAGCCGGGGAGATAATATCAGAGATTGTTATCCATCTGCTTCGGAATGCAGTTGATCACGGAATAGAGCTCCCTGGGGAGCGGGATCAGAACGGTAAACCGCCAACAGGAAAGATTCTGCTTAAGGTAGAGCAGGAAGATGATGTACTCAGGATAATAGTTGAAGACGACGGGAGAGGTATAGACAGGGAGCTGGTAGCCTCCCAGCTGACTAATGGTGAGATTGACCTTACCAAAAATGAAGACTTGCTGAAGGTTCTCACCAGAAACGGTAATTCAACAAAAGAAAAGCCGGGAAGGATCTCCGGAAGGGGGATAGGGCTTGATATTGTTGCCCACAAGATAGGTGAACTCCAGGGAGGAAAGCTGCTTTTAAACAGTACAATATTTGAGGGAAGCCGGTTTACTCTGATTATTCCCGGCGGGTTTGCCTTGACTGCTTTCCAGCTGGTACGCAGCGGCACGCAGCTTATTGCAGTTCCAAAAAAGAATATAAAAAAAATAATGGATATTCAGCAGGAACACTACTCTTCCGATTCAGAAGGAGCACTTGTGTACAAGAATCTGCCTGTTTTCTCCACCGACGGAAGGATTTTTGCCACTGACAGAAAACCATCTGAAATTAAGGGTTTATCCTTAAGTTATCTGGGGAAGAGCGGAATATTCCTGTTTGATGAAATCCTGTTCGAAAAGTATCTCTCTGAACAAGACCTTACCCTGGTAATTGAGGACAACCAGTACCTGTACCGGGTACTTTACGGGGAAAATAATGCTGAATACATGTATCTGAATCCTGCAATAGTTGCAGGTTAAAAAAAACGGTGTGCCTGGCTGGTTACAGGGTGCTATGCAGTACTACTGAATACCCTTATTTCGTTGTATAGCAGGGAAATAATGCCATAGAGTTCTCTGTAAGTCTACCGATAT
>QNBL01000130.1 GCA_003641695.1 Spirochaetota bacterium | reverse complement strand
TATTATATCCAGATCGGATACAGGAAGGGTTTTAAGTATCTCAAAGGATCCGCTTTTAAACTCTTCCGAGAACAGTCTCATTGCAACCGCCGGAATACTGAAGGCGAAAATAATGGGAAGAAGTGCAAAAAAGTTTCTCATGTCTGCTCTGCCTTCAAGAAAAAATGAAGCAAAGAAAAACCACCCTGTTATTATCAGGAACAGGGATATTATTATGTAAGCTCCGGGAGAAGTAAAAAAAGTTTTAAATTCCCGTTTATATATTATTGCTATCGATCGTGCTGTCATACTAATTGTCCTTTGTCAATTCTCTAAAAATGTGTTCGAGGGATTTCCTTTCCTGTTTAAACTCAAGAAGAATCCAGTCTTTCTTTTTTATTTCACCGTAAAGAACTGCCCGAATGTCCTCAGTGCAGGAGAGCCGTACATCGAGGGCATCCCCGGATGTATCAAAAGCAGTTTCTTGTATGCCGGTAAACCCATTCAGAACAGACTCCACATCATCCTGGTCTGCTTTTTGCAGGGTGAGGCTGATAAGACTGGTTCCGCCTTCCGAGGATTTCAGGACTTCGGTTGCCCCGTCAGCTGCAATTGCTCCGTTATTTATGATAACCACCCTGTCGCATGTCGCTTCAGCTTCGCTTAAAATATGTGTTGAAAAGATGATGGTTTTTGTTTTTCCGATCTCTTTTATTATAGACCGGATTTCCACAATCTGGTTTGGATCAAGGCCGCTTGTGGGCTCATCAAGTACCAGAATGTCCGGGTCACTCATAAGTGCAAGTGCAAGACCGACCCGCTGTTTGTATCCTTTGGAAAGATTCATGACTGTTTTATGCATTACTTCCGTAAGACTGCATATTTCGGCCAATTCTTTTATCCGGTCTATTTGCCGGTCTTTATCAAGGCCTCTCATCTCTGCAATGAATATAAGATAGTCAAAGACTATCATGTCGGGATAAATCGGGGATGATTCCGGAAGGTACCCAATCATTTTCTTGACTCCGAGGGGATCTTCTCTAACATCAATTCCATCAACGTAAATTGTTCCTGAGGTCGGCTGTAAATATCCTGTAAGAATACGTAAAGTAGTGGTTTTCCCGGCTCCGTTAGGCCCGAGCAGTCCCAGAATCTGTCCTTTAGGAATTTCAAAGTTCAGATTATCTACTGCACAGGTCTGACCGTAGTACCGGGTTAGTCCTTTAATCTGTACCATCTAGCCTGTTTCTCCTTCTAACTTGATTTGACTATATATAATAATAGAAACTACGGATTTTGTGAATTGTTACAAAAAAAACTTTGTAAAGATTGTAATTTTAGTCATGTATTGGTATATTTGTTTTAGGGAGTTTAATGAAAAAGATTATCATTACTATTATAATATTAATTGGATTTGCTTCAATCTTTGCCGGTTGCAGCGGAACAGAAGAAAAACAGGGAGTAGTTAAAACCACGGAGGAGAGATACGATTTGTCAAATTTGAAGCAGGCAACTTTTGCCGGAGGGTGTTTTTGGTGTATGGAAGATGCCTTCGAACATATGGAAGGGGTAGTACGTGTAGTTTCCGGTTATTCAGGAGGCCAAGTCGTCAATCCTGCCTACGAGGAAGTTTCAAGCGGAACAACTGGACATCTGGAGTCGATTCAGATTACCTACGATCCGGAGAAAATCAGCTATAGTACATTACTGGATTTTTTCTGGAGGCAGATTGATCCTACTGATGACGGGGGATCTTTTGTGGATAGAGGTCCGCAGTACCGTTCTGCAATATTTTATCATGATAATGAGCAGCAGGATTATGCAGCAAGGTCAAAGAAGGAGCTGGAAGCATCCGGTATATTTAAGAAACCTATTGTTACCGAAATACGCCCATTTGAAAGCTTTTACGAGGCTGAGGAATATCACCAGGACTTTAGTCAGAAAAGTCCTGTACGGTACAAACAATACAAAACATTTTCAGGCAGGGATAACTTTATACAGCGAACATGGGGGGAAGTGAAGATACCTTTTAAAAAAACAGATAAAGACAAACTCACTCCTCTGCAGTATGAGGTTACCCAAAACAAAGGAACAGAACCGGCTTTTAGTAATAAATACTGGGACAATAAAAGGGATGGTATTTATGTGGATATAGTCTCAGGCGAACCGCTTTTCAGTTCGAAAGACAAGTTTGATTCCGGTACTGGATGGCCAAGTTTCACAAAGCCTATACAGACAAGTGCTGTACGTACTCTAGCTGACAACAGCTCCTTCATGAACAGAACCGAGGTCCGAAGCACCAAGGCTGATTCCCATCTGGGTCACGTGTTTGATGATGGTCCCGGTCCTGAGGGACTGCGTTACTGCATTAATTCCGCCAGCCTGAGGTTTGTTCCGGTGGAGGATCTTGAGAAAGAGGGGTACGGGGATTACCGTAAGTTCGGTAAAAAAAATTGAAAGAATCAAGAGCTGCCTGCCGGGAATATACCAGCCGCCACTACGATTCCGCGTAATAAAATACAACGCTGTTGTATAGCATTCATGATAGAATCATGTTTTTCAACCAGTTTACAAACTCCACTTCCCGTATCTCATCTGATATTATGGAATCATCGATATCATACCTCCAACGAAGATCCTTTCGTGAAGGATCATCATGAACAGCCTTGAGGTCCTTTGTATAGGTTTCCATATCTTCATGATTTTTAAAAAAGCCCTGTTTGATCAGTTTCTCCTCCCGTGCCGGGATAAGATTCGACATCAGTTCAAGATTGTATTCCGGATGATACTGAGTTGCCCAGAAAACACCTTTTTTATGTTTAACCGCTACTGCCTGTACGGGAGCAAAATCATTTCCTGCAAGAATTGTGGCCCCTTCGGGAATATCCGTTATAATGTCATCGTGGCTTACAAATCCGTCATAGACCAGCGGTTTTCCCTTCATCATGGGATGCTTTTTCCCTTCCTCGGAAAGATGTATTTTCCGGGCAAGCCCCATCTCACGTCCCTTCGGGTTGGCCCGCACCGTTCCTCCCGCCGCATAGACAGCGATTTGAGCAGCCCAGCAGCTTCCGAATTGGGGAACCCCGTATTCATAAGCATCTTTTGCAAGCTGTACAAGTTTTTGAACCCGCTTGTCGTGACTGTGGAAAACGGTAAGATTGCATCCGGGCCAGAGTACTCCAGTAAATTCGGTGATTTCTTTTCCTCTCGGAAGTTCGACTCCCGGATCGCTGGTGAAGAAAATCTCATACTCCGCTTCAGGCAGATGTTTTTTTAGAAGACGTGCATAAAGCTCTCCTGCGTAGACTACTCCATACTGGTCAAAGACTTCCCTGCTTTCCCGGGTGTAACAATCAGGAATAATAAAACGCATCATATCTTTCATTCGTATCCTCCGGTTTCCAGCTTTAATTAATATCAAAAGTTTGACAGCTACGCAAGAGAAAGTTATAGTGAAGCCTCGGGGGATTCCTCTTTTTACTGCACTGGTGTATATTCCAGAGCCATGGAGTTTTTATGGTAAAAGCTGTTTCTGTTATGCTGCTCGTTTTCGTACCGCTGATAATAGGGGTTGTCATGAATCCGGTTCTGGATACACTGTTTAAAATTTTCCAGAAGAGAACAGCAGATGATAAGTGATATTCTTGCATACGTATCCCCTGCATTCGACTCCAGTCTGTCCGGAGCTGTTTCTATTGTTTTGCTTTCCGGTATCGGTCTGGCAGTCGGGATCGTAGCAGGTCTATTCGGAGTAGGAGGCGGATTCCTCCTGGTTCCCCTTATGAACGTACTTATCGGAATACCTATGGAGATAGCCGCAGGAAGTGCTACCTGTTACATAATCGGAACCAGCTCATCCGGAGTGATGAAGCATTTACGGAATAAAAACGTGGAGATACGGGCAGCTTTATTCCTTGGAGGCGGATCAATATTCGGAGCCGTAATGGGGGATATTTTACAGGACTTTTTTATTGTAACCGTTGCCGGGGGAAACCGGGAATTATTCGAAAAAATCATGCAGGGAGGTTTTGTAATTCTCCTTGCTTTGATTGCATGGGTTATGTACCGAACCCCAAAGGGGAAGGAGGGGCAGAAGACACTCCTTCAAAGATTAACGATTGGTCCTTATGTTGATCTTCCCCTCTCTTCCCGGTACAGGGTCAGTATTCCGGGACTTGTTATGATTGGGGTTTTCGGGGGTATTCTGACCGGGTTGATGGGGGTCAGCGGCGGTGTTCTATTCATGCCGATCCTGACCCTTGGGGTTGGACTTCTTCCTCATCTTGCTGTAGGAACGAGTCTTGCGGTAGTCTTTACTGCTTCGGTAGCGGCAGTTATAAAAAAAGGGATATCCAGCCCCGGAAAGGTCAGCCTTCCGATCGCTGTTTCGCTCCTTGTTGCCGGTACAATCGGGGTAAGGATCGGTATGTTCCTTGCATCAAAAATTACCGGAAGCACACTAAAAAAATACTTTTCATTAGTTGCTGTTGCAGCCGGAATTATGGTCTTGCTGAAACTGGCTCTTTAACGGAGAGATTATGAAATCATTGGTACTTGCAGAGAAACCGTCTGTGGGAAAAGAACTGGCAAAGGTTCTTGGATGCAGCAGCGGTGGAAAGGGTTACTTCGAAGGTAAATCTTTTATTGTGACATGGGCTATGGGTCATCTTGTTGAACTTGCTGACCCTTCCCGTTACGATCCCAAATACAAGAGCTGGAAACTTGAAGACCTCCCCATGCTGCCCGTTAGAATGAAATTCAGGGTTATTGGGAAAACCTCCAAACAGTTCAACACGATAAAGTCTCTTATGAAAAGAAGCGATATAGGCAGCCTGGTGATTGCCACAGATGCAGGAAGGGAAGGTGAGCTTGTAGCCCGGTTGATAATGAAACTTGCCTCATGGAAGGGACCGTTTAAAAGACTATGGATAAGTTCGCAGACAACAGAGGCAATAAAGCACGGCTTTTCAACCCTGAAGGATGGAGAGGAATATGACCGCCTCTATGCTGCTGCTTTGGCACGGGCAGAAGCGGACTGGATAGTCGGGCTGAACATAACACGAGCATTAAGTACCAAGTATGATGTCCGCCTTTCCTCGGGAAGAGTACAAACCCCGACTCTTAATTTGATTGCAGAGAGGGAGAAGGAGCGGAATGACTTTAAACCAAAGCCGTTTTGGCAGATAAGAGCCGATTTCGGCTCCTTCAGCGGACTCTGGAAGGGGGGAAAGGGGGGAAGCAGAATATTCAAATATGACGAAGCCCTGAAAATAAAAACGAAGGTTGCCGGCAGCAAAGGCCGGGTGGTTTCCGTTAGCAGGAAGAAAAAAAATATACCTCCGCCTTACGGGTATGATCTGACCTCCCTTCAGCGGGATGCAAACAGTAGATTGGCATTCTCGGCAAAAAAAACACTATCCGTTCTGCAGGTACTGTACGAGCGGTATAAGATTGCAACCTATCCGAGAACAGATTCCCGGTATATCACTGAAGACATAGTCCCTACTTTACCGAAAAGGTTGAAATCCCTAAAAAATACACCTTATGCCGTATATGCTGATGAGCTCCTTAAGAAACCGGTAAAACCGGGAAAACGTTTTGTAAACAATGCAAAGGTTACGGATCATCATGCAATTATCCCTACGGGAGAAGTGATCTTGCCGGAACGGCTGTCCGCTGAGGAACGGAAGCTGATGAATCTGATTATGGAGCGGTTTATTGCTGTACTTTCTCCGCCTGCAGTGAAGGAATATTCAAAAGCCGTCATTGAAGTCAACGGTCAACGGTTTTACCAGGGTTCTGTACGGGTTTTGGAAAAAGGATGGCTTGAATCAGGAACAGGAGGTGGTGAAGATGAGGATGAGGACTACTGCCCGGGTACCGGAGTAATACCGGATGAGGGCACTGAGTTATTAGTAAAAAGTGTTGATGTAAGAGAAGAAACAACCACTCCCCCGGCCAGGTATACGGAAGGAACACTTCTTGGGGCTATGGAAAATCCTTCCGGGTATCTTAAAAACAGCAGTCTAAAAGATTCTCTTTCCAGGGGGGGGATCGGAACACCGGCAACAAGGGCGGACATCATAGAAAAAATTATAAAGAATGATTATGTTACCAGGCGGGAGAGAGAGCTATCTCCGACTCCCCGGGGACTGGAACTGCTTTCTCTGGTGCCGGAGGAACTGAAACAGGTGGATCTTACAGCACAGTGGGAAATGCAGCTTCATGATATTGCAGAAGGGAAGGAGAATCCGGTATCATTTTTGCGGGACATACGTGAAAAAACAAAAGAATTCGTTACAGATATAAAAAATAGTACCCAAAAGTATACACCCTTACAAAAAGATGGAAAAAAATGTCCTTTGTGTTCCCGCCCAATGGCATTGAGTAAGGATAAACGGGGTCATAAAATCTATGTCTGCCACACGCTCTCCTGTGGTTACACGGAAAGTGGGGGGGATCATTCCGGTTCCCCAAGGCCGGGTAAAAGGGAAAAAGCGATGAACCGCCGGCTTATATCACAGTACAGTGATAAGTCGAAGAGCACTGCAACCTTTGCAGATCTCATAAAGGAAGCGGAGAGGAGGAGAACATAATGTTGTTAAAAATGGATTTTTTTGGTAGTATGAATTAGTGAAACGGATTTTTGCTTTTATTCTTATACTTTTTATTTCTGTTTCTTTTCTCATGGCAGAAAATAAAGGCAGACTGTTCTTTCATCATCTGGATAAAAGGGACGGGCTGTCAAATGTTTCTGTTTCTTCAATAGTCCAGGATTATCGTGGTTTTATCTGGTTTGCAACCCTGAACGGTTTGAACCGGTATGACGGCAGGAGCATAAAGCTCTACAGTCATGATCCCTACGATAGAAATTCTCTGGTCCATAACAAGATACAGACCATGAATAAATCAGGGAAATATCTTTTAATTGGAACATATGGGGGGCTCAGTCTTTTTGACCCTGATTCCGGAGTTTTTAAGAATTTTACAAAAACCCCCGGAGATATCAACAGCTTAACGGATAATGTAGTTGTTTATGTAATCCCGGACGACAAGGGCAATCTCTGGGTGGGTACCCTTAACGGTTTGAATTATCTCGATCCGAGGACGGGGAAAAACCGCCGTTTTTTTAATGTAAAGGACGATCCGGACAGCCTGGCCAATAATGTTATCCGGAGTCTCCATATCGATTCCAGCGGAGACTTGTGGGTAGGTACCTACAATGGACTGGACCGCTACAGCAGGGAAGAGGACAAGTTTTTTCACTATGGCATGGAGGGCCGGGAAGGATACTCGTTACCCAGTAAATATGTTATGACAATTGCCAAAGGGGATAAGGATAACCTCTGGCTCGGTACCTGGGACGGCGGGGTCTCCAGCTTCAATATCGCAACTGGAAAGATAAAAACCTACTCTCTTGAGGATAACAGGGTGTATACCCTGCATATTGCCCCTTCCGGGCAGGTATGGGCCG
>QNBL01000129.1 GCA_003641695.1 Spirochaetota bacterium | reverse complement strand
GTCAACACTCAAATCAAGTTCTGAAAGTCTGATCCCTTCGAGAGACGCTGTAGTAATAGAGGCTCCATCAACGTCTCCTCCATTTTCAATAGTGTATAGATTCTCTATTGTTATGTATGTTCCGCCGTTCAATGAATTAACATCGTTATAATGAAAAAAATGAGAGCTTATATTTCCGGCAAAATCCTCCGCCGTTACCTTTAAACTGTAAGTACCTGTTACCGCATTTGATAGAACACAACTCCATGAATTTGTCCCTTCTACATTACTTATATCTGCCGATCCCGATATTATCTCGACGGATACCCTTCTTATTCTGTAAGGGTCTGTTGCCTCTCCCTTTATTGAAAACTCAGAGTCGGATGCTGCTGAAGTGTACCCCGGAGATACAGTAACCATAACAACCGGCGGTGTATTGTCAAAATACAAAAGCAGCCGCTCTTCGCTTGTCTTGGGTGTAGGGGATGTATCGCTTACAAGAACAATAATATCCTTCTCACCGTCTTCATACTGAGACGTATCTACAGTGTAACTCCAGGATTGGCCGTCTGTGGAAACTTCCGCAACACTGAATGTCGTACCGCCGTCAAAGGATATTTTTACTTCCTTAATACCGATATCATCACTGGCGCTTCCTGTCAGTGTTATTGTACCCTTAACATAATCTCCGTTTACTATTAAAGATCCGTCTCCGTATTTGCCTATCGAAACAGAGGGGGCATCGATATCTACTTTATCCCCAAGCCCGACCATGGTATTGGGGCAGCCTGCAAAGAGTATGACAAAAGCTATAACCAGATATTTTAATTTCTTTATTATTTCACCCATAATATCCTCCATACAGGGATACACTACCCCCTGTCTTCATCGGTTATTCTCCTTATGAACGTTAGATGCATCAATTCTCAGTAGCTGCTCCATATCTTCATGATTTGTACAATTGTGGGCAGCCTTATTTACACTGTCTATTTCAAAGTAGTGATCAAAACCGGGAAGCTGCAATATTTCCATAATTAACTGTGGAAGATTCATCAGGGAAATACACCCCCCCGCCTTTTTAACCTTTTCTGATATACGGATTATTATTCCGATTTCACCCGCACGTATACTTACAACTTTTTTCATATCAAAAACCAGATTACTATATGGTTTTATTTCAGCATTCTCTATTTCGTGGAGTAAACGGGCACTCTCATCAATAACTATGTACATGTACACCCCTAAAAAAATCAAAAGTTAACAACCTTAAATCAAGCAAATACCGTGCCAACATTCACGCCAAGACAATAAGCTCTATGCTTATGTAAGAATATTGCCGCCCAAATGGGCGAATTAAAGTATAAAACTCTCGACATAAATGTCGAAAAAAGCTACAATATCACCAAGATATGAAAATCCTCAATATACTGATTCTTGATGACGACCTTACCCAGCTTGAACTCTTGAAAGCAATGTTCTCCCGAATAGAATATCCCCGGTGCAACCCTGTTTTCACTGCTGATGCTGCAAGTTTCTCAGAGCAGCTTGCATCTTTTCCATTTGATCTGGTAATAACCGACTACTACATGCCGGATAAATCAGGGAGTGAAATTCTTGATTTAGTAAAAAATGAACGACCTGATTGTGAAGTGATTGTACTGACTTCGGGAACATCGACCACTGAAGCAATTGAATTGATGAAACGGGGGGCTTACGATTTTATTATTAAACCCATAAGTTCCGAGGTCCTGCTTAACCGGATAACCAAAATATTTGAATTAAAGAACCTTCTGCAGGAAAATGATTCCCTCTTAAAGGCGATCGGATCAAAGGAGATACCTTTTTCAAATCAGATTATTTTCCAAAGCCAGACCATGAAGGAAGTAATAAATATTGCTTCCAGAGCTGCCCGGACTGATGCGAACATTCTCATACAAGGGGAGAGCGGAACAGGAAAGGAATTATTTGCAAGAGGCATCCACTACTCAAGCAAGCGGAAACATAAACCGTTTGTTACCGTTAATATTGCAGCACTTCCTGAAACCCTCATTGAAAGTGAGTTATTCGGACATGTAAAAGGAGCATTTACGGGAGCCGACTCCGATCATACGGGCCTCTTTGAGCAGTCCGAAGGGGGAACACTCTTTATCGATGAGGCAGGAGAGATCCCGCTGCACATCCAGACCAAGCTCCTGCGGATCCTTCAATTTGGGGAACTGCAGAAAGTTGGTTCAGGAAAAATCAAATGGATTGATATACGGGTAATAGCTGCAACCAATAAAAATCTTGAAGAACTAGTCCAGAAAGGTTTATTCAGGGAAGACCTTTACTACAGATTGAATGTTATTCCCCTCTATATTCCCCCGCTGAGGGCACGGAAAGAAGATATCATTCCTTTGGTTGAACATTATATTGAAGAGATCTGTGAGAAACATCAAAGAGATAAGGTGACATTAACTGATGAAGCAGCCTTTCTGTTAACTAATTATTCCTATCCCGGAAATATACGGGAATTGGAAAACATTATTGAATATGCAATAGCTCTTTCCCGGGGAAATGTTATTACCAGGAATGAACTTCCGGCTATTCTGCAAAGAGAAATACCGGGAATACAATCTGTAAGCGGATCTCTGGAGAACAATTACGAAGAGAGCATGGAGGCATTTGAATCCCGCCTCATAACCGAAGCTCTGGAAAGTGCTTCCGGCAACCAGAGTGCTGCAGCAAGGACCCTGGGAATATCAGAGCGAAAACTCAGGTCCAGAATGGCAATTCTCGGTCTCAAAAATCCATTCCGTTAATTTGGGGGTTTAAACGGGCATCTACTCCAGATAAAGCATCCCGAAGGGACCAAAATGCAGAATAAATGTACCGTCTGATTCAGGAGTGACTATTGCTCCTGATAGTAGATCCCGTAATCTGCTGATCCTTGGGGCTCCCGCCAGTGCTGCAGGGTTAATTCTAATCTCTTGCTCCATCCGGGATATATTCCCCAAAATAAAGGAATGCTTTCCTCCATGAAACGGATGATTCAAAAAGATTGATTCATTCAGGGCTTCAAATTCAAAATCATCGCTGCCGGGATAGAAAGATGGGTCTTTCCCACGGATCAGCAGTATTTTGTTGATTAAAGGAATATATTCTCGTATAAATGGATCCTGATTGTTTTCAAAATCAAAGGAGTACAGATTGCTCTTGTGCCGGTTCAAATCCCTTGGTTTACCGGAAATATCATAGCCCTCATAGTCGTTTTCAAGACCAAGCAAGTCGTTAAAGTAGATCGCAGGAACGGCCTGCCCAAAGGTGAGGACGAATGCCTGAGCCTGGGCGAAACGGCGTGCTTCCATTTCCGGAGTCAGCATTCCCCTGGACGGTGCTCCATTCCTGACATGTTTACGAAATGAACTTCTTGACGTTGCACAGAGCTCATAGATCGTCTTGCCGTCTATAATCCAGTCGAGAAAGTAATCAATTGCAGGGATTCGGGACAGATCCTGAATACTCATTCCGCTGAACGCTGCCATCTTTTCCAGTAACTCCTGCCGTTCTGTATCGGGATCTGTAAGGATAAGTACATCCCCCTCCGAAACAGACTGGCTGGTAAAGAGGGTGAGAAATTTTTCTTTGAAAGCATTCAGGCCGGCCTCGGTAATGACCTTTTCAAAGGTATCCATTGCTACCTGCCCCCGGGGAACTGAACGGTACTTTGCCTTCCCTCCCTGATCTTCGATAACTTCTTTCAAACGGTAGAATTGTTCAATGCTCACGTGTCCGTCGGTACGCTGCACTCCGAGCCCCTGAACTGAACGTCCATCGTGGGTTGAGAGCATAATGAACGGGACAAAGTTCCTGGGTTGTTTTTCCTTAAAAAGAGTGTAAAATCGTTTTAATGGTTCAAGATTCTGTTCATTAAACGCAGTTACTACAGAATTTACCTGGCCGAAAAGGTAGGCAAATCCTCCATCTTTCTCCATTTTGTACACAACCGGATCCGGGCTGTTTACTTCATCAAGAGGAAGAACACCGGGAGCAAAAAGCTGCATAACACCGCGGATAACATCGATAAGGATATTTCCTTCTTCCATATCAAAGTTTCTTCTACCCTTCTCCTTCCATAGATACTTGATCGCATCCATCCGCATCATGGCCAGATTTACCGAAGAAAGCAGGTGAAAAAGATCATCAATAATCATCTTGAAACCAGATTCTGACAGCGGGTTTATATCTACCTGGGATTCACTGAAGGTTGTGTATACAAAAAACTTCTCGCCGAATATTTCATCGTCATGCTGCAGGAATATTTCCCCGTACTCCCGTTCAAATCCCAGGATTGATACCAGAGCAGATAAATCTTCCGCTGTCTCAGCTCTGAACATCTGCCCTGCAGGCTGCCGGGCAGAAACGGTAAAAATACTCCCTTCCTCGATTCCCTGCTCCTTTAGATACTTCTTAAAACGGTCGAGAACTCTCTTGTCCTCTGCGGTAAGCCCCTGGTCGTTTTGTACCTTGAAATAGATGGAGAAAAAAAGAATGACCCGCTCATCAATGGGCTTCAATCCGGAATCGGTGAACACCGCATTTATCTGCTCTGCCTTACCGGAGAGCGTCAGGTCTTTATTTAATGGATATTTCCTTACACCCGTAAAAAGGGGAAACGGTCTCGGCCGGAAAGTCTTTGAAAGCTCTCCGTTTCTCTGCATATCATCGTACTCTTTTGGAGTAATAAGGATAAATGCATCTCCGCTGTTCTGTCCTCTTCGGAAGGCTTCCAGATAATCATTGTCTATATCCAGATGATTTACCACATAATCCAGCATGACCGAGTACCCGGAAGTAATTTCTTTAAGATCATTCAATGTACCAAACCGGGGATCGATTTTTGCCCTGGTCTTTTGCGAAAATCCTCCGTCATTGAAATGGGAATTGTATGCTCCCTCTATAACACTGACAAGGGCATCAGCACGTTTCTCCCTTCCGGCTGTATCATCTCCCGTTTCAATTCCCTCCAGCCAGGGGATAATAAGCTCTGATGCCAGCTGCGCTGCCCCCGCCCGGTCCCTGATCGCACCGTATTTTTCAGTCGGTATCCTTTTTTCATCCAGATATTCTTCCTTTTGCAGGTATTCGACCAGAGAGACGGCATCCCTCCTGGACAAAAACTCAAAAAAATCCTGAGGCCACACATCATAATGGCTCATAACCCTTTCCGGCAAGATGTGAATTCCGTTTATCCCGGGGAAGTATGTCCCCAGCACCCGCTTAAGCGTTTGCAAGGTAGGTTCCTCATCAATATACACGTTATCGGGATAGCTGATGGCAAATTTCTTTCCTTTTAAATGATCATAGGGCTGGGTACGGTTAAAAGAAGCAAACTGCTCGATATCTTTATCACTCAAAGAACGGAGAAACTTTTCTCCAGCTTCAATAATGCAGTTGTAGTTTTTCCTCCCCTTCTTTTCTCCATACAGTTCTGCAAGGTTCTTTTTTATTACTCCGAGAGTCTCCTCTATAAAACTGTCGGAATGGATTTTCTTTAGAATGTCAATCATCATACTTCTCCCTGCAATCTCTTTTCTTTCATTTTACCAACATTTTTTATTAATTGCCAATTTATTTCTGCCTATTCTACCCGTTCCGCAATAAGGGAGTTTTCAAATTCTATTCTGGTCGAGGAGATGCTGGTTATTTTTGAAAATCCTTCAAGCTGATGCATCTGATAACCGAGAAACAGCATTTTATTTTGTCTGTCATAGTACCATAGACCGGTCTTGGGCATATCCTCCATGGAAGCGCCTTTTCTAAACAAGAAAGGATCGGTAAAATCGTAATAATTATATGTGCCGTTCCTTCCTTTAATCCTCCAGATTCCTGTAAGGCCCGATGCTTTATTTCCCTTCACCAGTTTATCCGGTTTTATTTTTATAAACACAAGACGGTCATTGCCCTCTCCAAGAACCAGCAACTGATCAGTCAATCTGGAAATTTTCCTGCTTCCATAGCAGAGAGATTCATATTCATCCGTCATAAAAATGATGGATGATGTTTCAGGGTTAAACAGCCAGGTCCCTTCCCTTTTTGGATAATTGTCTTCCAGGGGAGATGCGTATATCCGGTCAATATCGAAAACCTCATAGCTATCGGTAAGATGCATGACCCTGTAGGGATCAGGCGTGTTGGTGAGCATCCAGTAGCCGGTTACCTTTGGGTTTTCCGGTGCTGTACCTGCGGTATCCGGTTCAAATTTAATAAAAGTATAGGTAACACTTTTATTTTTTAAGACCATACTTTTATTCGACAGCATTTCGATAGAAAAAGGTTGGGGATTCCCGTCAAAATCCAAAAGCACTGTCTTTTCATCAGAATTAAATGTCCATCGGCCGGTATCTATTTCTCCCGCTCTTGTTATCAGAACTCTGCCGTCATTAACAAACTCAAAGGGTTCTCCCTTTCTTTGAGATTTCCCGTTCCGTATTATTTCGGTGAGTATCCACTTGCCGATAACCGGTGAAATTTTTTGGGGAGTAAACGTTCCCTTAATACCGGAAAGTTCATATTTGGTGTATATCTCTTCATTAAAATCCTTTGTGATGGTTACTATTTTTGCATAGACTCCCGGCCGGTTCCTGATCATATACAACCGGGCTCTGCTTTCATTAAAATCATCTGCAAAATCAATAACAAGGCACTCGAAGGTGCCCGCAGGAACGGTAATTTCTTTTTCCCCGGATAACGCATACTCAAACGGTTCTTCCAGGGGATAAAAGACAGTATCTTCACTGCAATCCGCCATGGGAAGGGGAGTAAAAATATCATCCATCTCTACGGTTCCATCGTTTTCATCGAAGGAGAGATGCGCAGTGATATCCTTGGTTACAAAAACATCAAAACCCTCAAGGAGGGTAGATTTTTTGTACTCCAAAGCAGCTATATGCCTAAGATAGTCCTCTTTTGCCTCTCTGTTATACCAGGGGAAGGTTTCAGAACAGAGGGGCGAATTGGTAGTATCACCGTTGTTTTCTACCATGGTGGAAATATTTTCAAAACTCGGCAACTGTTCCCTGTCTGCAGCATTCTGCTGCAGTCTTGTACCGGTTATTTTCTCCCCCTTGTTTTCCAGAAGAAAGGCAGTGGGAGAAACTTGTTTAAGGAAACTTTTCCCTTTAAGCAGATTTTCCCGTGCGGTTATGAGCACACTCTGCTCCTTTTCATCGAAAAACCACCTGCCGCTGACCCTTCCGGTAAATCCTTCTCCCTGCAGGTACAGTAGAAGCTTGTCAGGTGTTTTAAAATACAGATACACATCGGCATTTTCATCATTTTTTACCCCCAGTTTCCAGACACCGGCAAGATGCGAAGCCTGATTTGCCTGTGCAATTTTATCAGGGTTGTACGCAATAAATGACAATGTCCCATGATTTGATTGTAAGACAAGCTTACCAGCCGACTTCTTTACAATTTCCCAGTTTCCTGCAAACTCCGGGATCATTTCTGAT
>QNBL01000128.1 GCA_003641695.1 Spirochaetota bacterium | reverse complement strand
TTGGATATATCTATGTAACCGACGAGGGGAACAAGAGGGTTTCGAAGTACACGAAGGATGGGGATTTCC
Source organism: Spirochaetota bacterium (assembly GCA_003641695.1). Lineage (GTDB taxonomy): Bacteria > Spirochaetota > Spirochaetia > B11-G9 > B11-G9 > B11-G9. The sequence continues at coordinate 7,415 of QNBL01000128.1, read as the reverse complement.
TGTTTTCTTTTGGAAATAAATCAGCTTCTTTTGAGGGGTTTTCCGAACCGACAGGAATAGCTTACAAAAACGGAAACATTCTTGTAGCAGACAAACGTAGAGCACGGTTGTTCCTGTTCGATAAAAGCGGTAACTTCCTGCGTTCTTTTTCATCAAGCCTGCTTTCTTCTCCCGAGGGCATAACTGCAATTCCGGACGGGAGGTTTTTGATTGCCGATGCACAAAGGGTGCTGATTTTTGATATGGACAGTGAAACTGTAACAAAGGTTGCGGATGTATCAGGGAAAGAAGCCCTTGTCATAAAGGCTGTTCTGGATGCCAACGGAAACATTGTAGTTACCGATTTCAACAGAAACAAGATAGAATATCTTGCTGATATTACCAGAATGTACACCGGCCTTGATGTATCAATTGACAGGGTTGTCTCGGACAACTATCCCCGGGTAGATGTGGCACTCTCAGTTTCAGCACTGGATGGAAAGCCACTGGTAGGTTTGGAGGATAATAATTTCCTTGTTACTGAGAATGGATATCCTGTTCAGAATTCCAGACTCATTTATTCCGGAAACAAGTCGGCTGTAACTAACGTTGCTCTCGTGCTTGAAGGATCTGAGAAAATGTATGGAAAGAAAGAGTACCGTTTATCCGCTCTGGAAGAACTGCTCTCTGCCCAGGATGGGAAAGGTACTATCAGTATCGTAAGTGCGGAACAAAATCCGGTAACGGAAACAAAGAGTGTTTCCAACAAGGATATCCTTGTAAAGTCTGTTATTGAGGATGGCGATTACTCCCGGGACTGGACGTTTGATCTTGGTATCAGGCTTGGGGCATCAACTTTACTTAACAAGAGTGACCGCAGAGCTGTTGTATTTTTATCAATGGGGGATCTTCCTGATTCTTCGTTTGTCCGATATACGCTTAACGAGATTCTCGATTATCTTACCAACAATAATATCGCTTTCTATGCAATATATGCGGGGGAAAAAGATTCTGCACCCCGGGAGCTTGAATATCTTGCACGTAAAACAGGCGGCGGGGTCTATTCGCTGTTCCGTGCAGAAGGGGTTGGAGGTATTATCGAGGACCTCAAGAATCGCTTTGTGGGTTCATATGTTCTTGAGTACGCTGCTTCCCTTGATTCTGATTTTGGAAGGAAACCCCTCCCGGTAGAGGTACAGGTATCCCTTTTCGGCCGGAGCGGCAGGGGAGAATCGGTTTATTACGCACCTCTAAAGTAAAAAGGTAAGGGGGAATTAAACGTGAGTGCAGAAAACGATCCTTTTTTGGACACCCTTTCCGATACGGAAAGCGTAACGGATCTGGAAGAACCGGGGATGTATAAGGTCCTGCTTCTCAATGACCATTACACCACAATGGATTTTGTAGTAGACGTTTTAAGGGTGGTTTTTCATAAGAGCGCCGGAGAGGCAACAAAGATAATGCTTGATGTTCACAAAAAAGGCAAAGGGCTTGTCGGGCTGTACCCCTATGATATAGCTCGGACCAAGGTTATGCAGGTAACCCAGATGGCTGATAAAGCTGAGTTTCCTCTGCAGTGTGTGCTGGAAGAGGAGTAGGGTAAATCTGATATGGAAGTTTCAATTGAAGTTCAAAGTGTTCTTAATGCCGCCTACATAGATGCAAAAGAAAAAAAACATGAGTATCTAACCCCGGAACATGTATTGTATGCTTCCCTTTTTTTTACAGAGATCAAAGAGATCCTTGAAAATTGCGGTGCGGACAGTGATCAGCTTATAAAAAACCTTGAAGAGTATTTAGCAGATAATATTCCCGTAGTTAAGGGTGGAGAACCTGTTCAGAGTGCAGGCCTTCAGGATGTAATAGATTCTGCTCTGTTTCATACACAGTCTTCATCCAAAAACAGGGTTGATCTGGGAGATCTGGTTGTCTCTATCTTTGAACACAAGTCGCTGTATGCATCGTTCTTTTTAAAAAAAGCCGGAGTAACCAGGAGAGCGCTCTTAAGAGCGGTTACCTATGTCTATACAGAGGGTGCTGCTTCGAGTGCGGATACCATTGAAACAGAAGCGGATGGCACAACTAAAAAGAAAAAAAAGAGTAAAGCGCTGGACTTGTACACCAGGGAATTAACAGAGGCTGCAAAGAAAGGAGAGCTTGAACCTCTCATTGGAAGAGAGGAAATAATTGAACGAATTGAACAGGTTCTGTGCCGCAGATTAAAAAACAACCCTGTATTGATCGGAGATCCGGGGGTCGGAAAGACAGCGATAGCGGAAGGACTCGCTTCGAGAATTGTAGAGGGCAGTGTCCCTGCGATGCTGAAGGGCTACAGGATTTATTCTCTGGATATGGGCAGCCTCATTGCAGGGACCAGATTCCGGGGGGATTTTGAAGAAAGACTTAAGCAGGTGCTAAACGAGCTTAAAGACAGGAAAGATGTCATTCTGTTCATCGATGAAATCCATACTATTGTCGGAGCGGGAGCTACATCAGGCGGAACCATGGATGCTTCAAACCTTCTTAAACCGGCTCTTTCCTCCAGTGAGATCCGGTGTATGGGATCGACAACCTATGATGAGTTTAAAAAAAGTTTTTCCCGGGACCGGGCTCTTTCCAGGAGATTCCAGGAAATAATGATCCCTCAGACTACTGAAGAGGAAACCATGGGAATCCTCAGGGGATTGAAATTCAAGTACGAAGAGTTTCATAACGTTATTTATACAGAGGAGGCTCTTTCTTCAATCCTCCAGCTTTCCGGACAGTATCTCGGAGACAGGCATCAGCCGGATAAGGCAATTGATGTTCTTGATGAAGCCGGTGCATATATGCAGCTGCATTCCTTTAAGAATCTTGATGAAGGAGAATCTCCGGTTACTTTGGACAAAAATGTTGTAGAAAAAGTAATAGCCAGGATGGCAGGAATTCCGGAAAAAACGGTTTCCACCACTGAGATCGATAGATTAAAGAATTTGGAAAGGGAGCTGCACAGGAGAATTTTCGGGCAGGATACTGCTGTCCACCAAGTTGTTTCAGCTGTAAAGAGATCACGTGCCGGAATGGGTGATCAGGAGAAACCGGTGGCCTCCTTCCTGTTTGCCGGACCTACCGGGGTAGGAAAAACCGAGCTCGCACGGCAGCTTTCAGATATTCTTGGAATTAAGCTTATCCGATTCGATATGAGCGAGTACCAGGAGAAACATTCAGTCTCTCGTCTTGTCGGATCTCCTCCGGGGTACGTAGGTTATGAGGAGGGGGGACTTCTTACGGATGCTATAATAAAAGAGCCCCATTCGGTACTGCTCCTCGATGAGATAGAAAAAGCCCATGCTGATGTTTACAATATGCTCCTTCAGATAATGGACTATGCAACTCTTACCGACAACAATGGGAGAAAAGCTGATTTCAGAAATGTTATCCTGGTTATGACCAGTAACGCCGGGGCTCGGGAGATCGGGAAGGATCTTATCGGCTTTGGAGAAAGAGTTGTCTCCTCTGAGGCCGTAGAAAAGGAGATTGAAAGGGTTTTTACTCCGGAATTCCGTAACCGTCTGGACAGCATTGTTGTTTTCAACAATCTTGCTGAAGAAAGTATAATCAGCATTGTCGAAAAGGAGCTCCGTCTATTTTCAGAGGAATTGAAAAAGAAGGGAATAACCTTTATGGTTTCCGAAGCCTGTATAAAGTTTCTTGCAGAAGAGGGTTTTTCCCCTGAGTTCGGAGCAAGGAATATCAAACGGCTTATACAGAAAGAGATTAAGGATTTCTTTGTTGATGAGATACTCTTCGGTACACTCTCAAAGGGGGGGGAAGCTGAAGCCCGGATGAAAAATGGCAGGATAGCCATTACCGTTTTACCGGAGGAGGGTATTGGCTGATATCCTTTTCCCTTACCTGGGAGTAGATGAGTTCTTCCGGTTCCCTGATACTGAAAGTGCAGATGAATACGGTATCGTAGCAGCAGGCGGAAATCTTTCTCCGGGGATGCTTCTTTCTGCTTACAGGCAGGGCCTTTTCCCCTGGTATTCGGAGGGGGAACCAATACTGTGGTGGAGTCCTGATCCGCGGTTTGTTCTGTTTCCGGATAATCTCCATATCTCCCGATCCATGATCCGTACCTTTAAGAGAAACAGATTCCGGTATACCATCGATACCTCCTTTGAAAAAGTTATAAGAGAATGCGGAGCTGTAGAACGGAAAGGGCAGGATGCTACCTGGATAACCGGGGACATGATAGAAGGATATGTAACCCTTTTCAAACTTGGTTTTGTCCATTCTGTAGAGGTATGGCTGGACGGTGAGCTGGTCGGGGGATTATACGGGGTTTCTCTCGGGTCCCTGTTCTTTGGCGAGTCCATGTTCCATCTGGTTCCTGACGCTTCCAAGGCCGGGTATATACTCTTTGTCAGAGCGCTGCAGAGGCACAGGTTTACTCTTGTCGACTGCCAGGTCTTTACTCCTCACCTTGCCTCACTCGGGGCTCAAAACATCAGCCGTACCGAATTTATGAAAAATCTGAAAAAAGGGCTGAAACGAAATACACTGTCCGGGCGCTGGAGCGGACTCATTGATCTGGAACAGGAGCGGATCAATATTACAGGTTAAATGCAGACTGCTGCAGGAGGATTAGTAGGAGAATGCACTGTCTCCAATAAACTCTCTTAGAATAGACTGATCCGGCACATATTTCGGTGGAATTGTTGAAAAGTTTTTAAGAAAGAAGAGCAGCCGGATTGCCTCGGTATACACCTCTTCAGATGGTTTTACTGTCAAAAGAAGGGGTTCTGCATATATCTTGAGTACTGCAAGTTCATAATCCAGAGCTGAGTTGAAAGCTGAGTCGGCCATATTCTGAAAAGGGAATATATTCTTGTTTTCTCCCTTACGTACCGACGGCCACATCCTTAACGTATCCCCTGCACTGTTCCCCCGAAACTGATGGTCCCGTACCATACGGCGTATCAGTCTGTTGTCTGTGGTCGGGATTCTGTTGTGGTCATCCAGATTAAGCTGTGTAAGAGCGGAAATATAAATCTTGTATTTCTTCTCTTCAGGCACATGGGAGGTGAGTTTCGGATTCAATCCGTGAATCCCTTCTACAAGAAGAATGTTTCTCTTGGTCATTTTCAGCACTCTTCCGTTTTCCTTCGGTCTGCCTGTTTTGAAGTCAAATATAGGGATCTCTACCTCTTTCCCGTCAAACAGGTCAAGAAGGTGGCTGTTGAGCTGCTCAATATTCAGAGCTTCAATTGCTTCGAAATCGGGTTTCCCATCTTCATCCCTGGGAGTTTTATCGTTAGGAAGGTAATAATCATCCAGTGATATACTCACCGGGTTAAAACCCAGTACCCGCAGCTGAATCGCAAGTTTCTTGGTAAAGGTTGTTTTTCCGGAAGAGGAAGGACCGGCAATCAGGATAATCCGTATAGTATCCCTTTTCCCGTAAATACTGTCCGCAATTTGTGAAATCTTCTTATCCTGAAGAGCTTCCGCTACCCGTATAAAGGGTTTTACCTCTCTGGTTTCTGAAAGCAAATTAAGCTTTCCTACACAGTTTACGTTTAAAATCTTTCCCCACGCCTTATATTCCTTGAAGACGTTAAAAATGGTGGGCATATCCTTGAAAGTGGATAACCTGCCGGGGGTTCTGCTGTTCGGGTACCGGAGAATAAAACCGGGGGAATAGTTTCTCAGCTCAAAAGGCGATGCATTTCCCGATGAAGGAAGGAGGGGTTCATATGAAAGATCCGTGTGATCCCTGCATACATAGATCGGAATTTTGGATTCGTTACGGTACCTGAGCAGTAATGCAGTAGCCTTCTGATTTTCCGTTTTAAAGTAATCCAGAGCTTCAGAGTAGGCAATCACTCTTCGTTCTATTGGTAAGTCAGCTTCTATTATTTCTTTCATTTTTCCAGAAAGTTTATCCAGATCTTCTGAGCTGACTTCTTTCTCTCCTTCAAAGTAGTAGTAGTAGCTGTCTCCAAGGGAATGGCCGATTATCAGGTTCTTTTCGGGGAAAAGTTCCCTTGAAGCCATTGCAAGAATAAAGGAGAGGGTCCTTCTGAAAATCCGAATCCCCAATGGATCGTAAAGTGATACCGGTTTCAGGTCCGCGTTAATCTCGACCTTGAAGCTTAAACTAACCAGCTCATTGTTTACCAGGGCAGCAACCACAGGGGTTTCCCCCTCTATGGCGTTCCGGGAAAAAATTTCGTTAACTCTGGTCCCATAAGGATAAATTTGCCTTTTTTTGTTTTCTAAGGTGATGGTAATATCTTTCATATTTCCCGATTTTATTATGAAAGGAGGTAAAAGTATAGTTTTATTTTAATAATTTAAGCCACTGCCCGGGGCCGATGTATTGGGGCAGGGGTTTGATCAGTTTTTCAAGATCCTCAATTGACTTTAACGGCTTTGATGAAAGGATCCTGTCGGTGTATTCTGCTATTTCTTTCTCTTTATCCATCAGTTATTCTCCCTTTTTAGAACAGGTCGAGCTGTACCGGTTGTTTCTTTTTCTTCTCTGTATCGGCCAGTTTGACAGAAATACCGATATCGCTCTTTTCAGATAGTTTTTCCTCCTCTTTTCCGTACACCGCATTTTTTAATTTGTTCAGGAAGATGAAGGGATTTTCTTCTTTACTGTCAAGTTCGATAAAGGAAAAGTGAAGGATTATGTCCTGCTTCAGTTTCAATGTAAGACTATTCATGGCTCCCAAAAAATCTTCATCAACCGTTTCTGTTTTCTCGAGTCCAGCGACAATAATACCAATGTATGCTGCTGTTTCCTCCAGAGATATATCTGCGTTCTTCAGCCGTGCAATAAGGCTCTGCAGCCAGAAGAGAACAGCTAAATCAGGTTCTGTACTGTTAAAAGCAATTGCGAAAAGTTTGAGGGTTTCGGCATTCCCGAAGATCTGTTTGTAGCTTTTAAGAAAATATGTCTGGGAAAAATCTCTTGCAGAAGCCTCTCTAATACTCCATAGAGCAAGTTTTTCAGCTTCCACAGGCTGTTTGCTCTTTAGTTCCCGCACTGCAAGGATTACCGCCTCCGAGAACAGATCTTCAGCATCAGCTTCCAGTGCACTGTTAATCTGCTGAACAATATCCTTGAAAAATGGCTGTTCCTTTAGAACCTTGCCGATAAAGTGAACTTGATGTTTGTTCGGATTTACAAGTGTTTTTATACCGGCAAGATGCATCAGAACAGTGCCAATTCTTTTTGCAGGAGAGATCTCTTCCACCATATCAAGATTGCTGATCATCCTGCTGAAATCACGGCGGTAGAATGCATCGATTGCAATGGTAACGTATTTCCAGGAGATGAGAGGCGAGTCTTCCTCAATTTCATCCATGGCTTCGATAACTCCCGGATTCTCCATCCCGTTGGTAACTGCCTCAAAGGCATCAATAATGATCTGGGATTCCTTCTT
>QNBL01000127.1 GCA_003641695.1 Spirochaetota bacterium | reverse complement strand
GCAGGGCTTGGGGATGACGCCAGGAAAGCTGCCCTGAAAGCTGTTGAGCTGGATCCGAAATCGGCTCAGGGATGGGCAAAGTTGGCATGGGTATATCAGCATGATGGACTGGGGCGAAGGCTGATGCCGGGGTATGACAGGATGGGTGCTATTGAAGCCTACAAAAAGGCCATTGAGTTGGATCCTGATGAGTGGCTGTACCATGCAAACCTTGCTATCCTGCTTGAGTATGATGAAAACGGGTTGAGATATTCTCAAGGATCCAATCTGGATGATGCAATAGAACAATACAAAGCAGTAGGGGACAAGCTTGCTGAAAAAGGGATGCAGCTAAATCTTATATCTGATTATTTTTACAACGGACAGTTTACAGAACTTCTGAGCTTCCTGGATAAAGTCAAGAATGCAGAGACTGCGTCTCTGTACAGACTGGTAAGCTATGCTGCCCTCGGGGAACTGGACAAGGCTTTTCTTGAAGGGGATAAAAGTTCCACCGCCGGAATGCGTAGAAAGCTTTTTTCGGATGCCGGAGATATTCTTATCCGGATAAGAAGGTACAAGGAGGCAGCTGCTCTTCTAAAAGAGGCTGCGAAAGGGTCTGATGAAGCTCTGTCCCTGGAGACCAGGGCTGCAACCTTTGAAAAAACTGTACCTGTAGAGAAGATTAGTTTTGACAGGGGAAAGCCGGAGGATGTCGTAAGGAGATTTCTGTCTGAACTGTACCTTTCTGAAGGTAAAAACTTTAATGGTATTAAGGAGCTGGTAACGGATCAGGTGTTTAGAGAGGGGACTGATCCGGATAATAAACGGGGGCTTGTAACCGAGTGGTCCTCAATCCGGAGGCAGAGTGTTTCTTCCGGTATTTCGGTTAAAACATTCCTGGATCTGCTTCTTGCAGACATGAAATTTATAACCGAAAGTGATCCTGACGGGGGATATCACCTCAAGTTGACACAATCGGGGCTGGGAAAGAATCTTGATTCAAACTACTACCTTGTCAGGAAAGGTGATACATTCCTTATTGCAGGGATGGACAGCTACAGTACAGCCATTGGCAACAGAATTCAGGAATATCTAGATAAAAGAAGGTATGATACTGCAAAAAAGTGGCTGAACTGGTTCGTCGAGGACTACAGTATCTATAATCGAACCGGCGATGAGCCTCTCTATGGCCGCCCCGTTCAAAGATTCTGGAAAAAACACGGGGTTAAAACTCCTGAAGTTATGAAATATGCTGTTGCAGCCATTCATGTTATGAACAAGGATACAGCTCCTGCGGGTCTGAAGGTTCTGGAAGAGGGGGTAAAGCGGAAGATCAGGGGAATAACGGAAACTTCTTTTAATTATGCTCTTTACTACGGGTATCAAACGTTGGATATGCTGGAGAGGATGTATTCACTGTCAAAACAGCTCTACCTGGACAATCCGGAGTCCGATTTTGCCTGGTCCTCTTATCTCGACTCCCTGGTACTTACCGGAAGGGGGACGGAGCTGAAAGAGGCCGCTGCAAAGAGGCTTGAGGAAGATCCGGCAGACAGTGTTACTATTAATATGCTTATGAATTACTACTTTTCAATGTTGGATTTTGACAAGGTGGATGAAATTTTCAACGAACAGGTTCAAAAGAACAGGGGAACAGCGTATCTTTACAATTCGGTGGCCTGGATGGATCTTTTCAAACCGTCCCATGATCCCAAAGGGCTGGAATATGCCAGAACTGCAGTTAATCTTTCAGAAAGCAGAAGTATGGCGATACTGCATACTCTCGCATCCCAGTACGCGGAGGCAGGACGGTGTAAAGAGGCCCGGAATACCCTGGATGAAGTAATCCGTTTATCGGGAGTTGACGAACCCTCTTCGGATGACTGGTACGTATTAGGACGGATTGCCGAGGAGTACGGTATGACGGATTCTGCCCGGAGGTATTATCAAAGGGTGGATAAACCTGAAATAGAGAGCGAGAAGTACAATTCAGCCTATGTCCTGGCCCAAAGGCGGTTGTCACTTTTGAGAAAATAATGCGATTTTGCTTGACTAAATTGCTATATATGATTATTTATATGTAAAACTACTCAAAGGAGCCACTATGACACTGGACACGAATTTAGGACATGTAACATCAGCTGCGGAGCTGAACGAGCTTATTTCAAGCAACGAAAATGTAATGGTATGCTGCGGACGAATGGGACCCATGTGCGTACCTGTGTATGATTCGATGGAGGAGCTGGAGAAATCGGGGAAATACGATAATGTTGTATTCAAGGATATGCTTTTTGATCACCCCGAGGCTGCTGTAATCAGGAATCTTCCCGAATGCAGAAATTTCAGAGGGCTTCCTTTTACCATTTACTACAAAAACGGTAAAGTGGCAAAGGCAACCTCAAGCATCCAGTCAAAAGAACAGATTGAAACAATTCTTAAAGAAGTATTCTAAGGTAAAGTAATGAAAACGTTCGATTCAATTATCATAGGTGCGGGACCGGCAGGATTGACTGCCGGGATCTATCTTGCCAGAGCAAAACAAAAGGTCCTTATCATTGATAAGGGAATGGGAGGCGGCCAGGTTATTCTTACCCATGCTGTTGCAAATTATCCCGGAGTGCCGGAAACATTTGGATACAAGCTTGCTTCGGAAATGAAAAAGCAGGCTGCGGATTTCGGATGCAGGATACTTCCCAACAAAGAAATCAGTTCAATGGATTTAAAAGGGAAGGTAAAAACGGTTACTGCAGAAGGTGAGACCTATGAAGCTGCTTCGGTTATCCTTGCTGTAGGCGGAAAGCCCAGAACTCTTGGGCTGGAGTCTGAGAAAAAATTTCAGGGAACCGGTATTTCCTACTGCGCTACCTGTGACGGGGACTTTTTTACCGGAGAGGATATAGTCGTTGTCGGAGGCGGTAACTCTGCTTTGGAGGAAGCTGTATCTCTCACTCAGTATGCAAAATCGGTGACTATCGTTCACCAGTTTGATCACTTCCAGGCCTATGCCCACGCCATAAAAGCAGCGGAAGATAATCCAAAGGTTTCTTTCATAATGGAATCGGTCATAGAAGAGTTCCTCGGCGATGAAACGTTGACCGGGATAAGGGTAAAAAACAAGAAGACCGGCGAATCAGCAACCATTGAGGCAACTGGTGCGTTTATCTTTATTGGTTACGTCCCGTCAACAGAGCCCTTTGAAGGAATCATTAATCTGAATGACAGGAAAGAGATCCTTACAAATGAAGATATGGCTACCAGCGTTGCCGGTGTTTTTGCTGCAGGAGATGTAAGGGCAAAGAAATTCCGGCAGATAACAACTGCTGTAAGCGACGGTACCATAGCTGCATTAAGCGCAATGGATTATATGCATGGTCCGGACCCGGATAAAATATAAAAGCATAGCTTTTTTTACCGCAGTAGCTGCGGCTATTGCGGTACTTTCCCTTGTCCCGGAACTCCCTCAGCCGAACGTTTCATTTCACTGGATGGATAAGCTGGAGCATCTTGCCGCCTATGGCCTGTTCGGTGCAAGTTTATTCAATGCCCTGCCGGAGGGGAAGCTTAAGGGCAGGGTTATCACTGTTCTAGCTGTTTCGCTCATCTTTGGCGGAACAATTGAGGTTCTTCAGCAGTTTACCGGTAGAAGCCCTGAAATCTTTGATCTTCTTGCTGATTTCATTGGTGCTGCAGCAGGTGTGTTTATCTATATCTTTATATTCAAATCGGCAAAAACGTAACGTTACTATTCTTCTATGTCCATTTTTGTATCAAGGAACCGCTTTATCACCATGGCCATGCTTTTGAATTCATCCGGAATTTCCATGGAAAGCATGGTCTCGACCAGTTCTACTGCTTTTGGGTAGTTCCCGAAATAGAAGTGGGCTGATGCCAGGGCATACATGGTACGGTAATCAAGAGGGTTAAGTTTGAAGGATCGCTTCATCGCTTTATAGCTCTTTTCAAAAGATCCCAGCTGATTGTATACAACTCCCAGGTTCCTCTCAACCGAGGAACTGGCGGGGTTTAAAAGCTTAGCCTTTTCAAGATAGTTCTGTGCCTCTTTAAGTTCCCCGGTTTTGAAGCAGGCACAGCCGAATGCTTCCAGAGCCCGGGGATTATCTTTTACAAAGGAGAAGTAATAGGTAAGAGCCTTGATGGCTTTATCCGGCTTTTCAAGTTCAACCCAGCACAACCCCAATCTCCAGAGAGCTTCAAGGTAATCCGGATCCTCAATGAGGATGGCATTCAGCAGGGGAACTGCCCTGCCGTACTCCTCTTCTGCTATAAGGTTATCAATCTGCTTAATAGCATGCGTGTAATCATCCACACCTATTAATATACTTCTAAAACACCGTTTTGTCTGCAATAAACTACGTATTAAACAGCTTTCTCACTGCTTCCATCGTTGGTTCGATTGACGGCGGTATGGTTACCGTTGTTTCCACTGCTGCAAGATCCTTGAACCCTGTGCCTGTCAGAAGAATAATTATTGAATCATTTTTACTGATCTTGTTTTCTTTTGTATCCTTTTTAAAAGCAGCCCATGCTGCGGCAGCAGCCGGTTCTATGAATACCCCTGCTGATTTCGCAAGATCCAGCTGAGCGGCAAGTATCGCCTCATCGCGTACTTCCGTTGCCCATCCTTCACTTTCGTTGATATATCTTACTGCCATACGTCCGTTTGCCGGGGAAGCGACGGATATGGAATCAGCCCTGGTGGATGCTGAGGGTATGGTTTTGAGTTCTCCGGTACTCCATGCCCTGCTTATGGCGTTGCTCTTTTCTGATTGTGCACAGATTATCTTTGGAATCTTTTCAATAAGACCCGCTTCTTTCAGATCAAAAAATCCCTTGTATACTCCCGAATAAATTACTCCGTCCCCTACCGGTACATATACAACATCGGGAGCTTTTCCCCCCAGCTGATTGTACAATTCGATTGAGACACTCTTTTTCCCCTCTATGGTCATGGGATTAAAAGCGGTGTTTCTGTTTATTCCGCCGAATATTTTTGAGTATTCTATGGAAAGGGCAAAGGCATCATCGTAGGTTCCCTTCACCGGTATGACCTTTGCCCCGTACAGTACCGATTGAAGAAGCTTTGCTTTTGGGGCGGTTTCCGGAACAAACAGAACAATATCAAGGCCGTAAGCAGCACCTGCACAGGCCATGGCGGATCCGGCATTCCCCGTGGAAGCGAGGGCAATTGTGTTTTCGCCAAAATGGATAGCCTGGGCTGCAACGAGCTGAGAAGCTCTGTCCTTGAAAGACCCTGAAGGATTTGCCCCGTCGTTCTTTAAAAGAAGTCCGGTGTACCCTGTTTCACCGATTAATCGTTTAGGCTGAATAAGGGGTGTATTCCCGACAGGGTAGGATGTGATATCCGGAATCGGGTAGGGGGAGAAATCTGAAGGGGTAACACTTTTTCTGTCCTTTAAAGAAACAAGATACTCCTTGTCCAGCATAGTAATAAGGTTACCTTTCTGCATTTCATCTTTATCGGTCCCTGAGGTATCTGAGCACTCGGGGCATCTGTACAGTATATCCGTGCTGTCATATTCTCTTCCGCAATCACTGCATACATACTTGAATTTCATTTCGCAAACTCCTTAAAATGAGCTAAAAGAAATCCACCTGCCGACAGACAGGTGGACCAGGATAACGTTTCCTCTGCTGTATACCTACAGTATACCTACTTCCGCGTTAAATTCTTCAATAAGAGTATCTATTTTATCAGTAAGGTCCTGTATGTTTGTCCAGTATTTCTTATCATACCACTGAGCGTTAATCTCTTCAAATGTTTTTCCCTGCTGTTCAACCCAGGTGTAGTACTTGAGGTGGTGAATTCTCTTTCTTTCCTGATAGGAAAGTTCCAGGGTATTATCGGTGGTCTGACCCATAAGGCTTTTTGCATAGGTAGCTGCTGCATTTTCGGTTGTAAAGGGTCCTTCTGAAATATTCATCTCATCGAGCCTGGATGTGTACATCTCTTCGGAATCGGTCAATACGGTAATCACTACATCATCTTCGTCAAGTTCGTAGTACTTTGCTACTTTTATAGCGGAGAGAACGTTTGCTATTCCGGAAATTCCAAGCAGCGGCAGCTTTTTGATTACTTCATCGGATATCCCTTTCTTGGCAAGATAAGCCTGTCCCTCTTTGTCGTTGAAAAGACGGAGCGTTTCCATGCAATCATCATCATCAATTGCGACTACCATATCGGTATTCCGGACGTTGTGAATCCAGGGAACGTGTTTGTCGCCGATTCCCTCAATTCTGTGCCCGCCGTATCCGTTGTTAAGAAGGCTAGGACACTGGAGAGCTTCTCCGGCTACAACTTTGATGTTTGGATACACCTTTTTAAGATAATCTCCTGCTCCGATTGTTCCGGCTGAACCTGTGGTAGAGGTAAACCCTTTTACCTGATCTTTACCGATGCCTTCTTTTTCCAGCATGTCTTCAAAAGCCTTTCCTGTTACGTTGTAATGCCACAGGTAGTTTCCAAACTGATCGAACTGGTTGAAGATAACAATCTCCTCCCCGCGCTCAGCATCAAGTTCGTTACACTTGTCAAAGATCTCCTTTACATTGGATTCACAGCCGGGTGTTGCAATTACTTCTCCGGCAATTTTTTTAAGCCAGTTGAATCTTTCGTTACTCATCTCTTCGGGAAGAATGGCAATGGACTCACATCCGAGAAGAACAGAGTTGTATGCACCGCCGCGGCAGTAGTTACCTGTAGAGGGCCATACAGCTTTCTGTCTGGTGGAATCAAAGTTTCCGGTTACCAGAGCAGGGGCAAGACATCCATACGTTGCTCCCACCTTGTGTGCACCGGTGGGGAAGTACTTTCCAACAAGGGCAAAAACCCGTGCCTTTATTCCTGTCAATTCTTTCGGGATCTCCATGTAGTTCACCTCACCGAAGAGTCCTCCCTTTTCCGTCGGTTCGTTTCTCCAGGTAATCCGGAACAGGTTTGCAGGGTCCACATCCCAAAGACCGGTATCCTTTAATTTTTCCTTAACCTTTTCCGGTACAAGATCGGGGTTCATCATCTGTTTGGTTGTCGGAAGGATGATCCCTTTCTGCCGGCAGCGTTCTATGTTTTTCTTTCTTGTTTCTTTGTTTACTGTTAAATCAATCATAACTTTTCCTCTCTATTCAATCAAATTTTTCAATTTCATGCTGGTTTCTTCATGTTTAATAGAAAACATACAACAAATTACGTAGGAACGCAATATAAAAATGTAAAAAAACCTAAAAAAATAAAAATATAGACAAAAATTGCACAAAACCGCAAAAATTTATAAAATGGATATTGCAAAATTTTCTGTTTGGTATATTATAATAAGGTATATTTCAAACAAGGGGTTTTTATGAGTGATTTGATGAGACCGGTACCTTTCCGGAAATTGATTGAAAGAATATTCAGCGAGTACAGACAAAGCCAAACTATCTTTGGTATTCATAAAACTCAGTTTTTTAAAAAAACAGGAGATAAGTCTCTAACGGTTTTCGGAGAAAAATGCAGTACTCCCCTGGGGCCTGCAGCGGGACCTCATACCCAGCTGACCCAGAATATCATTACTTCCTGGCTTACCGGAGGGAGGTTTTTT
>QNBL01000126.1 GCA_003641695.1 Spirochaetota bacterium | reverse complement strand
GTAACCTGGGCACCTTTCATAATCCAGTCCTTTACTCTTTCAGTATCCAGTTTTACCTGCTTGTCTTCTGCCTCTATTGGATGATAATACCCAACCTCTTCAAGAGTTCTTCCATCTCTGGGTTTTCTCGAATCCATAACAACAATTCTGTAATATGGTCTTTTCTTCGTTCCGAACCGCTTTAACCTGATTTTTACACTCACTCGAACTTACCTCCCTACGGTATTCTCAACATTATAATCCTAGACCCTGCATTAACCTGGCCTGGTATTTTTTATTTTTTACGACTTTTTTCATCATCAGCCGTGTTTTTTCAAATTTCTTTAAAAGCTTGTTTACCTCAAAAACAGAAGTTCCCGATCCTTTAGCAATCCTTTTTCTTCTTGAAGGACCGAGAATCCGGTGATTGTACCGTTCCTTCATGGTCATTGAAAGTATAATAGCTTCTTCTTTCTTCATCAATGCTTCATCTATATCGTCAGGATTAATGGTTCCTTTTGCGCCGGGTATCATATCGAGTAAAGACTCCATACTGCCCATTTTTTTTACCCTCTGGAACTGTTCAAGATAATCCTGAAGGGTAAAGGTCGCTGATTTCATTTTATTTTGAAGCTTCTCAGCCTCATCAGCTTCCATTGTCTGTTGAGCTTTCTCAACAAGACTGACAACATCACCCATACCAAGGATTCTGGAAGCTATCCTGTCGGGATAGAATGGATCCAGGTCTTCAAGCTTCTCCCCGACCCCGATGAACTTTAAAGGTTTTCCGGTAACACTTTTCAGGGAGATTGCGGCGCCGCCTCTTGCATCAGAGTCAAACTTACTCAGGATGATACCTGATATACCCACCTTCTCATCGAATTCTTTCGCTATATTTACCGCATTTTGCCCTGTCATGGAATCTGCAACAAAGAGAGTTTCATCGGGTTTCAACACCTTCGAAACCGCAGTAATCTCTTTCATCATCTCATTATCGAGATGCAGACGGCCGGCGGTATCAACAATGACAACGTTAAAAAGGTTCTTCTTACTGTAGACCAAAGCATTCCTGGCCACCTTGACGGCATCTTTTGAATCTTCGGCAAATACCTCTACATCAATCTGCTGTCCAAGCACCTGTAACTGTTTGACTGCTGCAGGACGAACGAGGTCAGCGGCTACAAGCAGCGGTTTCATTCCCTCTTTTTTAAGCTTCAGCGCCAGTTTGGCGGCAGTTGTTGTTTTACCTGATCCCTGAAGCCCCATAAGCAGAATAACCGACTGGGTATCAGGTCCTTTGAGTTGGAGATCCTGCTTTTCATCTCCAAGGAGAGCAACAAGTTTATCGTATACAATTTTTACAAACTGCTGCCCGGGATTGACCGACTTTAAAACTTGCTCACCGGTAGCTTCTTCTATAGTCCGGTTTACAAACCTTCTTACCACCCTCAAGTTTACATCAGCCTCCAGGAGAGCAATCTTAATCTCCTCAACAGCTTCCCTGATATTCTTTTCAGATATACTGGATTTACCTGAGACGGTCTTTATTATGTCATTGAATTTCTGTGAAATTCTATCTAGCATTCCCACTCTAACCTTAAAAAGTTTTAGGCCTTTATACAGTAAAAACGGTTCATTTGTCAACTATCGCAGCAGCAAGCACTTATCGGACATCTATATACATTCTTTTTATAAAAAGATACTCCCTCTTTGCACTGTCCCAATAGATACTTGCAGGAAACTCATCAATCAGTTTTTTATAGTAGTAGTAGGCCTTCCGCTCATCTCTGATTTGATCATCATTTTGGTATACATATCCAAGGATATAGAGAATTTCATCTTCTCCATTAATTTTTTTTCTTTTCTCCAGCACGCTTTCCAAAAGAGAACGTCCCTGGATAGCAAAATTGTTTCTTATGAGAATTTTCCCTGCATCTACAACAAGATTCCCTGTTTCCCCGCCTGTAATAAAACCGAAGCTCTTTTCCGGATCTGCACTCATCTTATCCTGAAAGATTGATAATCTTGCGGCATCTCCCCTCTTTACTCCTGTTTCAAGGAGTTCTCTCATCACCTCCGGATAGGTATAAATCTTAAAAGCCAGATCAAACTCTTCATTATCCAGAAGCGTTTCAAGTTCGGGAACTTTTTCCGTCATTGAAACAGTTACCGGATCCTGTTCCGTCCTTTTATCCGGAATCTCATCAGCTGTTTCAACAACCCTGAAATTGACTTTCTTTGAAAACATGTCTCCACTCAAGGGATCCTGCCTTTCAAACTGCAGGACAATAAATCCTGCAGTTTGAGCAGTAAAGTAAAAAACAGTATCCTGCTGTCTGCTCAGCCTGGAAAGAAAAGAAATTGTTCCATCTCCTTTTCCTGACTGACCCATAAAAAGCCATCCTGCACCACTTAACGTCAACGCAGTCTTCTCTCCGGCCACAGCGGTTACAGTCTGTTCAGGCACCTCGTGTACAGACTCAACAGAAGGCACAGCAGTATGCATGTCCGGCGCATTTACCGGCTTCTCTGTTTGGGAAGTATGCTTGACTTCAGCCCCCTTTACTGATTCTGCGGCTACTGGAGTTTCTCTCAAGTTTTTTTCATGACTTCGCAATTTTATACTTTCCTGATAGAGAGCTCTTTCTTCGAGAGCAGCCCAGGGAGACGGAGCCGGGATATCAGGGAAATTCTTTTCGGGAAGAGACGGAAAATCAGCGACAGTAAACGAGTCCACAGCCGGTCTCAAACAGTCCAGGATAAAAACAGCAGGAGCTTCATCTTTAGTGTCAGTAGATGCTGCCTGTGGGATTTCCGGCAGTTCCACTTTTGAATTATCTATAATTTCAGGACTTTCAATCCTTCCAACATCAACTCCTTCCATTACCTGGACTTCATTCTTTTTTATAGTAGAGCAGGATAGTGACAATAAAACAACTAGTACAGAAAGTAATCTATTCATACTTTTTAAGAATATCATGCATTAATGCGGTATTTTTTTCTTTCAGGTACTTAAGCATCATTGCAGACGGATCCACCCAGTATTGAGAACTCTCCGGATCGTTAATATGATAGTTCAAGGCATAGAAGCTCTTCCATTTGGGATCAAGCAATTCAGTATACTTTTCCGGTATGAGAAGCTCCCCGGTTATATCAAGGGATCCTTCTTCTTCGGCACTGTTTTCTACCGACTTCAAGCTTCGTTGATACCTCAAATAACCCGGAAGGAGAATAGCTGCTGTTACAACAAACGCAACTACAGCAGCGGCAGTGACAATCATAAGATACATCTTAAATCCTGTGGATTTAAAAAATTCCATCTATTATAGACTCCTGTCTTCTTCGCTAGCTAAACGTATCGTTACAAGTTTTGATACTCCGGATTCTTCCATGGTTACCCCCAGCAGAGTTTTAGCCCCGGTAACTGTCTTTTTATTATGTGTAATAACGATAAACTGGGATTTCTCACCAAACTCCATCAAAAGGGTTACAAAGCGCCCAACGTTGGCTTCATCCAGGGCGGCATCGATCTCATCAAGAATGCAGAAGGGTGAAGGTTTGACCATGTAGGTAGCAAAAAGCAGGGCTACTGCAGTTAAAGACCGCTCCCCTCCTGAAAGAAGAGCAATGTTTTCAAGCTTCTTTCCGGGGGGCTGTGCATATATCTCAATACCTGAAGCAAGAACGGAATCAGGATCCGATAGACGTATCTCAGCTCTTCCACCACCAAAGAGTCTCCGGTACATAACATGAAAATTTTTCTTTATTTTGTTGTAGGTTTCAACAAAAAGTTCGGTAGACTCCAGTCGGATTTGTTTGGTAATCTGGGTAAGATCTTCCCTGGCTTTGTAGAGGTCATCCAGCTGACCGGTAAGAAATTCATATCTCTCTTTTACCTCGAGGAATTCCTCCGGAGCCATAAGATTAACATGTCCCAGACTCCTTAGTTTTTCCTTTTCCTTTGAAAGTTTTTCCCGGATTGTTTTGGAGCTATCCTTAATATCAAAAACTCTGGACTCAAACTCCTTGAGATCTCTTGAATGAGTTTCATAAAAATTGTCGTAGAGATTCTTTATTTCCGTTTTGAGGGAAGAATGGTCCATCTTTATCTGCTCTACGGTACTTTGGATTTTGCCAAGTGTTTCCATCTGATTCTTTAAAGAACTTTCCTTGGACATGAGATCCTTGTTCTTGCTTGATATACCGGACTCAAGCTTCTGAAGCTCTTTCCTCAGAGATTTTTCCTGCTTCTCAAGTTCATACTGATCAGTCTTCAGGACTTTTATTTTACCTTCTAACTCCTTAATTCTGTTCTTTCGGTTTTCTATTCCGCTTCTGAGCTCATCGAGGGATAAGCTCTCCTCCATTATGGATTTTTCAAAAGTTGCCATCGCCTCTTTAACCGTATCTCTCTGTGCAGTCAGGGTAGCCCGGTTTACCTGCAGACCGGAGAGAGTATTCTTGTACTCGGTTATTTTTACAGAGAGATCCTTGTTTTCTTTTCTCAAATTCTCCGAACGCTCTCTACGCTCATTTATTTCGGTACGTATCGTTAACAGAGCATCATCATACTCTCTTTTCCTGGTAATAATTCCTTCCGGAGCAAGAAAATCATCAATAAACGAGGGGATTGCCTTCCGCAGCTCATCCACCTTGATCTCAAGGGTTCCAATGTTTGAAAGAACTTCCTTAAACAGCTCCTGCATACTTTTCAGGATCTCCCCGGTATCACTGCTTGCGGCAGCTCCGGTTGCAAGAAGATCATCAAGAATAGTTATCTTTCCCTTCAGCTTGATTGAAGTATCCTCTAAAAGCTTGATAATAGTTTCTTCCGTTTCCTTTCGAAGGTTGTAAGAGTACCCTGTTTCTTTAAGTTTACTATCAAGCTCTGTTACAATATTATCCGTAATACCATGAAGTTTGAGCTGAATCTCTTCACGCTCAGTCTCCAGGATTTTGATCCGCTCCTCATTCAATCCAATCTCTTTTTCGTTTACATCAATCCGGTTCTCTGCAGTTTCAATACTGGTAGTAAACGCTTCTATATTCTTTTTTGTTTCTGCAATACCAACTTCATATTCAGCAAGGTTATTCTTCTTTTCCCTGATTTGATCCTTGAAGCTTTCTATCTTTTCACGGGTTGAGTTCTCTTTTATTCTATCTGTTTCTATCTGTTTTTTAAGTTCTCCAATCCTTTCATTAAGAAGAGAAATCTGATTTTCGTGATTGCTCTTCTCGATCTCTATCCCGTATATCCGCTTTTGATTCTCAATCAGGTTTGACTCCATAGTATTAACAAGATCAAGGTTCTCTTCCAGAGATTCGTTTATTGAGTCAATCTTTTTTTTAAGTTCATCTCTCCTGTTTATTGTTTTATCGAGTTTTTCCTCTTTCTTCTCCAGTTCCTCCAGAAATCCCTTAAGTTTTAGAAGCTGCTGATCAATCTCAAAATTAAATATATGTTCCTTGTAATCCCGGTACAGGGCTGTTTTCTCCGACTGTTTTTTTAAAGAATCATATGAACGTTTAACCTCGGACAGGATACTTTCAACCTGCCGCATATTCTCTTCCGTTTTGGCAAGCTTACGTTCAGCTTCTGCTCCTTTGAGTTTGTACTTTGTTATGCCGGCAGCTTCTTCAAAAAGATACCGTCTCTCCTCAGGCTTGTTTGACAGGATTTGATCAATTTTTCCCTGCTCCATAACCGAGTACGACGACTTTCCTATCCCCGTGTCGAAGAACAGCTCCTTTAACTCTTTTAATTTAACCGGCGTATTGTTTATATAGTATTCGCTTTCTCCGGAACGGTAGAGCCTACGTTTGATGGAGATTTCCGGCACCTCTATGGGTAGCACTCCCTCATCGTTGGAGAGAGTCAACGTAACCTCGGCTACATTGAGAGCCTTCCGATTTTCAGAGCCGTTAAAGATGATATCCTCCATTCTTTCAGCTCTGAGCATCCTTGTGGATTGCTCTCCAAGGACCCACTTTATGCTGTCAACAACATTACTCTTTCCACATCCATTCGGACCGAGGAGGGCACTTATACCATCGTTGAATTCAATCTTGCTTCTATCTGCAAATGATTTAAAACCAAAAATTTCTACGCTTTTTAAAAACACTGTAACTCCACAGAGATGATATTTCCTATTTTCTTAAAACTATAACATAAAACAATATTTAAATAAAGACAGGTCGGATAATTGACATGAGATGTTTAATCAAAATACACTCTCTCTTATGTACACCGTCTGTGGAATAGACGAAGCGGGAAGAGGACCGCTGGCAGGACCGGTAACAGCTGCTGCAGTTATTCTCCCCCCTGACTTTCCCTTTACCATACTGGACGACTCGAAAGCTCTCTCTGAGAAAAAGCGGTATGAGGTGTTATCTGCCATTCTGGAGACAGCTGTAGATACAGGGATCGGCTGGGCATGGCCCGGGGAAATCGACAAACTTAACATTCATTACGCAACCCTGCTTGCAATGAAAAGGGCGTATATGGGTCTTCAGACATCCGTTGAGATGGTCTATGTTGACGGTAAATTTGTTCCGGATATTCCGGTTCCATCTAAAGCAATTGTCAAAGGAGATATGAAAATAAGAGAGGTACAGGCAGCATCGATACTCGCAAAAACCGCCCGTGACCGCTGGATGATCCGTTATTCATGGATCGACGGCAGATATGGATTTGAAAAGCATAAGGGATACCCCACAAAAGAGCACCGCAGCAGGTGCATTGAAGAGGGGCTCTCCCCTATTCACCGTAAAAGTTTCAGAATATTACCTTGATTTCTTTTTCATGAAATCAACTGCCTGATCAAAACCCCGTAAAAAGCCTTCAAGATCCTCATCAAATACAATAATGGAATGCCGCTCAAAGCCTTCCTCACCATGCTTTTTGCTTTCAACAATATTCAGAAAAAGGTCCCCGTTTCTGTTTTCCTTAACATTAAAAAAATATGTCCGTTTCTCCGAATTGGCTTTCGAAGAAAAAACTTCACCTCGTATTCCCATCAGTTCTTTCCTTTGCATTCAATTTTGCCGTATGATACTTTAAATTTTGATTATTTGCAATAAGCAGAAATATTTACCCCGGTTTGCTTCGGAATATTTACCCCCTCTTTTTACCGTGTGTAAGGGTAAAAAAATAATGTGCAGGCTCTTGACCAAGAAACCCATTTTTAGTATATTTCAGCGCAGTTAAGGGTTGCTGAAACAATCCAATAAGGTAATGCGCCTGTGGTATAATGGTATTACCTCAGCCTTCCAAGCTGATGACGTGGGTTCGATTCCCATCGGGCGCTGTAGACAGCAAAGCGATCACTTTTTGTGGTCGCTTTGTTGTTTACTCCCACTTGTAGAGGGGAATCGAATCCGAGCTGCGGCGCGAATACCTGGAGCGCAAGAAAAAGTATGTTTTCGACTGGAGAGGTTTCCCATCGGGCGCCGGGAAATCATTCCTTAGAGACCTCAGCAAATAATATGAATTAAAAGGATAGTGTAATCCAAAATCAGCAGGTGCACTTTTAACGGACACTCTTCTTTTACTATACTTGCCATAAGGAAGAGAGCTATGACGAAAGTACAAATCCTGGAATGGATTAAAGAGTATGGAAAAGTAAGTTTTGCCCG
>QNBL01000125.1 GCA_003641695.1 Spirochaetota bacterium | reverse complement strand
TATCTTTCCAATATTAAGCGGATGGAGCGGTACACCAGGAATATCGATACTGTTCTGGGCGAAAACCGGGTTGCGGAAGGGTATATGAAAAGTGCTAACGACATCCTCCACCGGATACGGGAGCTTGCAGTGCAGGGGGCAAACGACACCTTTACCAAAGAAGACAAGATGATTATGGGGACTGAAGTAAACGAATTGCTGAATGAACTGGTTTCCATTGCCAACGCAAAGACTCCGGATGGTACCAGTATGTTCTCAGGAGACCGGACCAGGAGCAATGCCTACAGGGTCCTGACCGGAAACGTACCCGGCAGTACCTCTAATGTTATTACTTCAGTGGAGTATAGAGGCAGTATTAACACTAACAGTATTGAGGTATCTGACGGCAGCTATGTCCGGAGCGGTTTTCCCGGTAATCAGGTCTTCTGGGCTGAACACCAGCAGATTATTTCCGACCGGAATGCGGCAGAGTATTCAGCTCCCGCTGACACCAATATCCGGATCGATAATGCGGTAATAAATATAACCGCAGGAGATAATATCTATGCAATAATATCCAAGATTAATAACTCCGATGCTGCAGTAAAGGCATCGCTGGATCCGGTAAAAAACTCTCTTGTACTGGAGACGACAACTCCCCATGAGATATGGATGGAAGACAGCACCGACGGGAATGTATTAAAAGACCTTGGGCTTATCACTGGTAAAGGCAGGCCTCCGTATAATGTGAATAAAGATGCTGTAAAAGGGGGAGGTTCCCTTTTCGATATGATAATAAACATGAGGAACCAGCTGTATGATGGTAACACACTCAATATCGGAGGAGCAGGCTTGAAAGGAATAACCATTGCCCAGAATAATCTCATTGGTACTATTGCCCGTCTGGGCTCCACCGAAGAACGGCTTAAAAAAGTACAGGAGCGTCTCACGTATGAGATTCCGGAAGTACAGGACAGGAATTCAAAAGAAACAGACCTGGATATGACAAAGGCGATAACGGATCTGAAGATGCTTGAATATACCCACAAGGCGGCACTGCAAACCGCCGGAAGAATTCTTCAACCTACTTTGCTGGACTTTTTGAGGTAATATATGGAAGTACAAACAAAAGCTTACGGGCTTCTAAACGTAGATGAGCGCCAGAAAATACATTTTCCTTCGGGGATTCTTGGTTTTGAAAATTTAAAGGACTATGTCCTTCTTGATGCATCCCAGCAGCCGTTTTACTGGCTGCAGTCTATGGATCTTGTCGAGATTGCTTTTGTACTGATCAACCCTGCGGTTTTCCGGGCTGATTATACCCCTGATGTTTCCGCTGCGGAGCTGCAGGAGATTGATCTTGAATCAACAGAATCTGAAAATGCCCTGATTTTTGCAATTGTAACCATTCCGGAAAATCAATCAAGGATGACAGCCAATCTTCAGGGGCCCATCCTGGTAAACAGAAAGAAACGGATTGCAAGACAATGTATATCTACAAATTCCAAATGGAAAACCCAGCACTATATTCTTGAAGAGTTAGCCGCCGGAAAGGAAAGTGTATGCTGATACTTTCCAGAAAGAAAAACGAAAGCATCATTATTAATGATAACATTGAAGTTTCTGTTGTAGAGATAAAGGGGGATCAAATAAAACTGGGCATAAAAGCTCCCCGTTCTGTCAAGGTATTCAGGCAGGAGGTCTATCTTGCCATTCAGGAAGCAAACAAGGAAGCCGTCAAGTCAGGTTCAGTCCTGCCTGAGATAGATATCTTTAAAAATCCTTAAGGCTTTCAAAAATATTGTTGAATGAGTTCTCGATATTTATAAATATCTCAATCATATCCGGATCAAAGTGAATCCCGGAACCCTTTCGTATTATCGATACGCTCTCTGCATGGGTAAACGGTTCTTTATAACTTCTTTTCATCCGTAGTGCATCGTACACATCAGCCATGGCGACTATTCTGGCAGCCAGGGGGATTTGAGACTCAGCTATTCCGAAAGGATATCCTGAACCATCCCATTTCTCATGATGGAAGACAGCAATATCTTTTGCCATGGGGTCAGGATATGCCTGAAGTATGTATGCACCATTCTTGGTATGTTCCTTCATGATTGCCCACTCTTTATCATCCAGCGGGCCTTCTTTATTCAGAATGTCATCAGGGGTTCCAATTTTTCCCACATCATGCATTGGAGCAAGAAAGTGGATGTTTTCGATAAACTCTCTGTTGACCTCATCATACCCTGCTTTGCCAAAAAGTTGTTCAGATAGAAATCTTGAATACTCTCCAACACGTTTTATGTGGTTCCCTGTATCATTATCCTTGAGTTTTGAAGCCTCCAGGAGGCTTAAAAATGTATTCTCAAGCATGGCATTGTGTTCTTTGGTTATATCATCGAAAAGTGCACTGTAGTATGAAGGATTCCCGGTTTCTCCCGCTTTGAACAACGGAGTGATCATGATATTCACGATTACAGTAATCCTGTTCCTGTTTTTTGATTCCAAACGTCCTTTGTATGAATATCCTTTTTCCGGACTGGAAATAGATGATATAATGCTGCCGAGTTTTTGCGTGTCGATAAAGGGGGTGAAATCAGAAACCAGATTGACCGGCAGTGCCCGTTTCTTATTGACAAAGAGCTCTTTATACTTTTTATTTTCCCAGAGAATGTTTAGTTTCTTGTCAAGGATAACTGCAGGGATCAAACTTGACTTCAACCCTGTTCTGAGCCCTTTGGGAATTGAGGTGTTTATCGTGGAATCTGATAGTTGAGAAGAGAGAAGTTCAAGTCCTTCTGGTTCGCCGATTCCGGGTTTCATCGTGTTATTCCAATCTCTGCTTCACTCTTTCTTAAGTACAGAGGTCCAAGTCCGTCGGGGGCAGAACCTTCTCGTTTATACTTTTCCAGGCCGAGTTCAATAAGGAACCGGGCATTAGCTCTGTTAGCTGCAGGATTCAGAATGTATTTTTCTTCTGATTTTGTATTAAAAAGAACTGCATCGGGGCCAGTCAGCAGAATCTTTTTGTAATGCGCAAGATTTTCGGTCATATCTTCTGCAGAAATATCAAGATAATCGGTTATTCGCTTCCCTTTACGGTAAAGTGCCGTATAAAACCTTTTTTTTCTTGCATCGATAACAGGAACGACAACTCCGTCAAAAAAATCAAAACCAAAGGCCATGGCATCAAGTGTGGGTACAGCTACCATGGGAATCCCCAGTGAAAAGGAGATCCCTTTAGCCGTTGCCATACCTATTCTCAAACCGGTAAAAGAACCCGGCCCTTCTGCACAGACTATCAGGTCCAGCATATCCATACTCATTCCCGCTGTTGCAACAAGACTCTTTATTTCACCAGCCAGGTTTTCGGAGTGTTTGAATCCCTGGGAGATAAACTTTTCAAAAAGGCCTGTCTCGGTCTTTAATGCAATACTGAGGTCCCGAGAGGAAGTATCGAAGGCCAGAAAAGTTACCATTTTGTACCCTCAATGGTTATTTTTCTTTTCCCCCCTTCTTCTATGGAAAAGGTTACCGCCATAGTCCGTTCAGGAAAGAAATCTCCCGCTTTTTCAGCCCACTCCACCACAGAGATTCCAGTCCCGTCAAGCATTTCCTCGGGGCCAATCATTTCAAATTCTTCTGCACTGTCAATGCGGTAGAGATCCATATGGTAGAGAGAAAGATCTCCGCTGTACTCTGAAATAATGGTAAAAGAAGGGCTTGTTATGGTTTCATGTATCCCAAGGGCTTTGGCAATTCCCTTTACAAAGGTCGTTTTCCCTGCCCCCAGAGTACCATGGAGAGAAAGTACGTCTCCTGGAATTAATGCTGCCCCTATCTCTTCCCCTGCTTTGATTGTTTCTTCTGCACTATTTGTGATAAAGGTTTTCAGCGTATTTTCCTTTTATTATCAAGGGCTAGAAGGTGCTTTTGAATGGAATCCTTTATAGGAAGAAGGGGATAGTCCAGATCCTCTCTCTTTATGGTAACAGTAATATCCTTGTTTCCAAGGGCATTGTGCTCCAGGGAGAAATCAAAAGGGATCTCCACATTATTTGAGAACCTTTTATCTGCAAAAACAGCAAGACCGGAAAACTCTTCTCTATAATGCAGCGGAATGTCTTTTTTAAGAATATTTCTTATCTCTAATAAGTCCATATAGTACTTATATGAGAAAAAAGGTAAATCGTCAACAATAAAGCTTATAGATCATAGATATAGGCATTTATTTTGTTAATATTTTCCCTGGTAACCTTTGTAAACTGGACATGCATTATTCCTCCGACAGGTCTGATTCTTGCAACAGACTTTACTTTCCCGAAGGCGTAAACTTTTTGACCGTGTACGGTTTCGAACTCAAGCTTCATAAGCTCCCCCTGTCCGAGGGGGTAGGTGCTCCTTAATGAGCAGCCTCCTGCAGATACATCAAGAATTGTTGCAAGAGCTCCGCTTTTTGTATCTACAATCGCTTTTCTCTGCTGATTTTTACCAAACCCGGTGGTTATAATCCTTATTGCATACATGTATGCGGGTTTATCGAGCTGCTTCCTCCTGAATCGTCTCTGCTGTGCCTGATGTATACTCTTGGAGTGCTGCAGGAAAAGAGAAGGGATCCCCCTTATATTATTGTAACCGGAAACTTTGGAGTTGAATGAATAACCCTGACCGTTGCTCTTCCAGAAAAAGACCTGTACCTTTGTCCCTTTCCGCCATCGGATCTGATTTCCATGTTCATCAGCAGGGATCTTCGCTCCCAGATAGTTGCTCAGGTTTGAGGTAACCATGGAATGGTATCTTATACCGCCGGGGGTTGAAATATTCAATTTCTGACCTGGTTTGAGCTGCTTGGTCCCCGTCATAATCTGTTTTTTTTCGGAGTTCAGCTCTACCTTTTGTTTGATTCGGTAAAGGATAAGTTTCTGCCCTTCCTTTACGTTTGGATCTGCGATATCTTCCTCTACCCGGGTAAGAGCTTTATGCAGGGTGGAGTTAAGCGTATCGGTATTCCTTAAAAGGTTATATGGATACTTGACTTTATAGAGCTTAATCAGGAATTCCAGGGTACGTATCTCTGCTTTCGTAAACCCTAAAGCAGCAGCTCTCTTTCTAAAAACCTTCTTTTTATAGGTTCCTCTGCTTCCGGAAGAACTTCTTGAAGATGTTGACCTTCTGCTCATTGAATTGGTTGAGGATCTTCCGCTTAGAATAATGAATGCAAAAAATGCAACAAGCAGTCCAATGCCTACATAGATAGAGGTTGTATTACCTTTTTTGATTGTTGGAATTGTAGTTGCTAGAAGATAAAACACTTTTTACTCCTGATTGTTTTCTATTAATGAGATAAACCCCAGAAGCGTGTCAATTTTGGGTACTATCTCATATTCAAGGAGATCTCCTATAAGTACAGTATCGGAAGAATCAAAGGCTTCGGCAAGTTCTTTTAGTACTTTGTTAAATCCTGTGTAGAAACTGTCCAGATTTTCATCCCCTGATGTAATGCTGCTAAAATCGGGGCTGTTTATATCTTCTTTAAGGATAGCGAGCACCCTAACTATGGTTTGAGACAGTTCTATGAAGGCAAGTACTGCATTAAAAGCTTCCTTGTCTTTTCCCGTTTGAAGGAGAATTGAGACATCGGAAATACCGGGAATAAGCTCTCTTAAAGCTGCAGCAGTTGTTGTCAGTGTTTTAACAGGGGTTGTTACCTCCTGAACCTTTTTTTGAAGGAGGAAGGATGTCTTGTCAAGAAGTTCCTTGAGTTCAGTGTTTTTGAGGCTGTCTTCACTTTCTGTCAGTTCTAAAAACTGTTTGGAGTAAAGCTTTTCCTCCCCCTGGGAAAAGAAATAATCCAATGAGCCGGCTATTATTTCTCTGTCCTTAAGAAGATCTCTGCAGAGGGTAATATTCCCTGTTTCAGCAGCCTTATCCAGCATGGAAATATACTGATAAATAACCTGCAGATCTTCTACATACTTCTCTAAATGTGATACAGCTATAATATCAAGCTCTTTCACGGATTCGATCTCCCGTTTCCCCCACTTTTCAGGTAAGTCAATTCTTGCATGTTTCCCATCTATGAGAAGTTCCTTCAAGTACATTTTTGACTCTGACAGCCAGTTATCAATCTGAGGGAGGATTTCTTCAAGGTACTTTTCTTTTTCAAAAGTAACATCAAGTGGGGTGCTGTTTACAGAAATTTTCATTAAGCTTGCTCCGGTATTTATTTATTGCTGTTCTTACTGAAATTATCGATTGCTTTTGAACTATCCTGAAGGCTTTGGAGAGCACCTTCCATTTTTCCATACTTTATTTTGAGGAGTTGTTCCTTGCTGTCGAGGTCAGATTTCATTGCTATGATATCATTGTCTATTCTGGAAACCCTTCCATCTATGCTGGATATTCTGGAAGCGATTACCCCTCCTACTTTTGTATAGACACCGATATAATTATCCATGGCGTAGGCTGCACCTGTATCCACAATAAGGTCTTGATCGGTATCATTGCCGAATAGTTCCCTGATGGCAGTGATATTATCTTTCAATAGATTATCCAGTTTGGTTTCATCTATCTCCAGGTATCCCCGCAGTTTTGTCCTGTCTATTCCTGTACCGAAACCTCCGGAGTTGGTTGATATACCGATTTGTGACAGCAGATTGAGTTCCCGTCCCTTTGAGGTAGGGTAGGATGCCATGGCAATCTGTTGAAGTCTGTTCTTCATCTGGGAAAAGGTTATGTCTCCCTGGAACATACCAAGGCGCTCTTTTGCTTTTGCTTTTTCATCATCCGAGAGATAGTCAAGCTCACTGATGACAGACGAGTCGTTGCTGCTCAGGATCTGGATTTCTTTTAGCAGCTGGTTATAACTCCCTACAAAAGAGATAATACTGTTCTTTATGTACTCTCTGTCAGGTTCAATATTGAGGGTGACTTTCCGGGGACTTGTATTATGCAGTTCCAGTGTAACACCTTCTATCAGGTCATCTATGCTGTTTTCAGGACGCTTTATCTCAACTCCCTCTAAAAATACAACTGCATCACCGGCTTTATCAACAGGATTTGCCGGAGTAAAATCACCTCTTGCAGAGGGATCGTATGCCTTTATGTTTTTTATGGTAATCCTGCGGAAAGAATTGGCATTGTTTATTGTCAGGCTGTTCAGGGTGCCTGCAAGTTCCGAGGCAGGGATGGAAAAGTGCTGCAGCGTTTCAGTATCCTTCAGGGTTGGAAGCATGCTGGACGAGTTCAGCTTGAGGACATCAAGGGTATCCTTTATCTCCGGTTTGGGTGGTGGTGTCCACTTTGGCAGCTGTACCTTGCTTGCTGCATCGTCTATGGTGATCCCTTCGAACGTAACGGATCCCGGAGAACCAAGCTGGGGGCCCGGAGGAGGGGAGGGGACCGGCGGCTGAGTTCTGTCAATATTTTCGATTGTTACATCGTATTCAAATACAAAGCCTTTCTCAAGGTTAAAGGGAGGATTAAAGGATATTACTGCATCTTTGAGGGGGTCGACAGTCAGTTTGCCGTCAGAAAGGGTAAAATTTCCCTTAGGAGAGACAAGGTTTTCTTTCAGTTCCAGTTCCCTGCTGCTGGCATTAAGTTTTTTTACCAGTCCCGTTTTAATTCCCAATTCAAGGGAGTCGTCCAGGAGCATAAGCTTATTT
>QNBL01000124.1 GCA_003641695.1 Spirochaetota bacterium | reverse complement strand
CTCCATGGAAATTGTAGACAATAAGGTTGCTTCCGTCTTTTCGGCATCAAGGGAATACCCTGGGGACCATTTTGTATTTGCAACAGGGCACTCTGCCTATGACACATACAGGATGCTGATGAAATACGGCGGCAGGTTCCGGATAAAGAACTTTGCCATCGGAAGCAGGGTGGAACACAGCCAGATACTGATTAATAAAGCACAGTGGGGAGTGGAACAACTTCCCGGAGTGAAGGCTGCCGAGTACCGGCTTACAGGCAGAAGCGGGGAGCTTCCGGTATACACTTTCTGCATGTGTCCCGGGGGAAAGATAGTCCCCGCAGCCGCCTTTGAAAAGACAAACATTGTAAACGGCATGAGCCTTTATAAAAGAAACGGGACTTTTGCAAACGCCGCCGTTGTCGCGGCAGTCAACTTGACAAACCTTCTAAAAAAAGAGATCGAAGCTGAAGAAGCCATGGAATGGGTGGAAAAACTTGAAGAATCCTTCTATTCATTTACCCGGGGATACTCCGCTCCCTTCTGCTCCATCCGCAACTTTATGGACCGGAAGGGCAGTACCCCGGCTCCGGAAACCAGCTATCCCATGGGATTAACAGAAGCCCCCCTGTGGGAGATGCTCCCGCCCGGAATTGCGGAATCAATAAGCGCATCCCTCAAAGACTTCTCCGGAAAAATCAAAGGGTACGAAACAGGAATTATCATGGGTCTGGAAAGCAAGACATCATCCCCCATCCAGGCGGTAAGAGAAAACGGAAGCAGGCTGACAGGGTTTGGAAATCTCTACATGATAGGCGAGGGCAGCGGATACTCGGGAGGAATAATCTCCAGTGCAGTGGAAGGGGTCAAGACAGCGATGGAGATTATTGAAAAAAGTTAAAAAACTGACGACTGTATTGGATCGGGGTGATTTTTATTCAAAAAGCGGTTTTACTGCTTCGATGTATCTTCTGTACCGTTTGTAAACTCCGTCATAAACAACTACAGCCTGAGAATCAGGAATACACTTGGACTCTTCGTCAAAAACGACATGCTCTTCTGTTATCGCTTCTATTGCAACTTCATTTTTCTCATCACCGCGCAGATACGACCATAAGGCCTGAAGTCCGGCACCCAGGGCGGCAGCCTCTTTGTACACCGGAACTATAACCGGAAGATTAAGGATATCAGCAGTAATCTGTCTCCATAAAGGGGAGTTTGCACCCCCGCCTGTAATGCGGATCTCCCGGGGTGCAAAGCCAAGATCCCTGAAGGTCTCAAGTCCAAGGCGCATTCCCAAAACAGCAGATTCCATGGTGGAGCGGAAGATATTCTCCTTTTTCATGTTTGTGTCTGTCATCCCGACAAAACAGCCTCTCCCGTTTGGAAGATTCGGTGTCCGTTCTCCGGTAAAAAACGGAAGGGTAATTACACCCCCGCTTCCCGCCGGAGCCTTTGCTGCTTCCGCATCAAACTCCTTGACACCAACATCGAAAAGAGACCGGGTCAGCTCAGTTCCTACGGTACAGTTCATGGTACACAAAAGAGGAAGCCAACCCCCTGTCGAGGAACAAAAAGCGGCAATATTTTCCGATTCATCTATAAGCGGTGTCCCGGAGTAACCGTATATGGTTCCACTGGTTCCAAGGCTCATGGTCATCATCCCCGTGGATACAGTTCCCGTACCCACTGCTCCCATCATGTTATCGCCGCCTCCGGATGAAACCAGGATACCTTCAGGCAGTCCTAACTCCTCTGCCGCTTTGACCGTTATCCTTCCAGCCGGTTCATCGGCCTCTAAAAGACGGGGTAAAAAGTGAAGTAGATCCCTCTGGGGGTCAAGTGCTTTTATTATTTTCCGATTCCATTTTCTGTTGCGCACATCCAGAAGGCCCGTACCGGAAGCATCACCATACTCCATTGTATACCTTCCGGTAAGGTAGAAATTTATATAGTCATGGGGCAGGAGAATATGCCGCATCTTTTCATACGTATCCGGTTGATTCTTCTTCAGCCATAAGATCTTTGAAGCGGTATAACCAGGAAGAATACGGTTACCCCCTTCTTTAAAAAGCTCATCTGCAGATCCAACCCTGTTCTCAATCTCGCCGCACTCATCTACAGTAGTTGTATCACACCAGAGTTTTACGTTGTAAAGGACCTCTCCTTTTTCATCCAGGGGGACAAAACCATGCTGTTGTCCCGAAACCCCGACAGCCACAGCAGTTTTTTTTACGGCTTCAGGGATTTGGGCAAAGCATTCCCGCAAAGCCTTGATCCACCACGAAGCCTTCTGCTCTTTGGTCCCGTCTTCCCTGCTTACAAGGCCATGGTTACGGGAAGCAGAAGCAACAACTGTTTTTTCTTCATAGTTATAAAAAATAACCTTTGTACTTTGTGTTCCGTTGTCAATGCCTATAACTGTTTTCATCCAGACTCTACCTTAGATCAATACTGCTGCATCGGTTTATCAGCACTAGTGGAAGTCAGCCGTTTCGCAATTCCGAGAGCTTCTTCCCTCAGCTCATCAATACTGAAATTTTCAAGCTGCCCCTTGCGGACTGCAACCCTGCCGTCAACAATAACGGTATCCACATTTTTTTCATTTAGGGAATAGAGAATATCTGCAAAAATAGAGTATCCCGGGAGCATGTTGGGAGTAGAGGGATTTATTAAAACAAGATCTGCAGGAGCTCCCTCTTCAACCTCGCCGTAGTTATCTAAACCAATAACACTGCCGTTGGTCATGAGGGGCAATATTTGTTCTATTTTCCCGCTCTCCGCATCCCGGGCAGCACACTTTGCCAGAAAAGCTGCATCCCGTGCGGTTTCAAATATGTTTATCGTGTTGTTGGAGGCTGAACCATCGCTCCCCAGGGCCACGTTAACCCCGGCATCCAGTGCTCTGGGAAGGAAAGTGTTGATATCACCGAATTTCATGTAAGTCTTGGCACAGTGGGCAACTCCGGCACCCCTGCTCGCTATAAGTTTCAGGTCATCATCTGTTGCCCAATAAGCATGAGCCAGAATAGTCCCTTTTCTCAGTACACCGGTACGTTCCAGAACCTGAATCGGGGTGAGCCCTCTGGTTTTCAGCATTTCTTCAACCTGTCCGGAGGTTTCCGAAACATGAATATGCATGGGAAGATCGAGTTCTTCTGACTTCTTTACAACTCTTTTTAGAAAATCGTCAGGGCACAAATAGGGAGAATGTGGACCGAGAGAAAGGGTTATTCTGCTGTTCTTTCCCTTGAATTCACCTGTAAACTCCATAGCTTTTGAGAATTGTTCTTCAGAACCCTCTCCAAGGCCGAATACAGCCCAGGCCAGATTTGCCCTCATTCCGGAACGTTCATAGGCCGCAAAAGCCTGATCCATGGCAAAGTAATGATCTGCAACGGCTGTTACTCCGGAAAGCAGCATCTCCGCCGCACCAAGAAGCGTTCCCACATAGACATCCCTTGGAGTCAGGCTCTGCTCATAGATCCATACATGCTTGTTAAACCAGTCTGCGGTGCTGACATCCTCGGCAACCCCCCGCAGGAGGGTCATGGCCGTATGGGAATGATTGTTTGTAAGGCCGGGAATAACATACATCCCCTTACCGTCAACAATATCCTCCCCGGGATAAACCGAAGTTATCCCTTTGGCAATCCGGGTTATCTCCCCATCCTCTATGTAAATATCCATCCCCTCCGAAACATTCATATTCTTAAAAGAGAGGATGTTTGCATCCTTTACAATCATTTTATTTACCTTCAGCCGCTCTGCTGTCAAGTGTATGTACAGCACTGCTCATCATTGAGATAAACAGTTTGTTGTCCAGCTCCAAAGCTACATCCGCATTAGGGGTTTTGCCTGTTACTCCGTAGATATCGACCAGGGTCATCCCCCGGGTCAGTTCTCCGGATACCTCAATGTCCACCCGGCGGTGTTTTGTTTTGATTACTTCAGGAGCTATTACCGATGCCACAGCAAGGGCATCGTGGAGAGGGGCTCCGGGCAGATCAAATATATCCTTGTTAGCCTTTGCAAAGAATTGCAGGAGCGGAACTACAACACCGGAGACCCTGCCTCCGGGTTTGTTCAGATCCTCTATCTCCCCAGGAGTCATTATTGCCCTGTTTGTAACATCAAGCCCTACCATGGTTATAGGGATACCTGAGTTAAAAACTATTTTCGCAGCCTCGGGATCCACATAGATGTTGAACTCGGCAGCAGGGGTGACATTACTGTCATGCATACCCCCGCCCATCAGAACTATACGCTCTATATTGTTTTTTATCCCGGGGTCTTTGGTAAGAGCAAGAGCTATATTGGTAAGGGGACCCGTGGGAACAAGGGTAATCGTACCGTTTTGGCGTGCAGTGGATATAATAAAATCACAGGCATGTTCTGCCGCCGGATTAATTACCGCAGAGGGGAGGTCGGCACCATCCAGTCCGGTCTGTCCATGAAACTGGGGAGCAGTGACGAGCTCCCTTACCAGAGGTTTGTCACATCCTCTGGCAACAGGAATATTTTCTCCTATCAGGGTAACAACTTTAAGAGCATTGGTAAATGTCTTGTCCCCGGTCTGGTTTCCTGCGACGGTAGTTATTCCGAGAAGATTAACGTTACCGGAAGCAGCAGCCAGCATAATGGCCATCATGTCATCATGCCCGGGATCACAGTCTATTATTATCTTTCTCATACTAATCACCGTCAGAAGAGATGTCTTTAACGACACCTGAAATAACTTCCTCGCTGTAAAGCTCCCGTGCTCCTTCTACATGTTTTTTCTTCATTTGTACTTTTATGGAAAAGATTGCCAGAGCAATTACCGTAATCAGATAGGGAATCATCTGAATAAGTTCCGAAGGGATATCCAGAGAAGCAATGTAAATTGCTATTGAATTGACAAATCCGAAGAGCAGGGAAGCCCAGAGCATACCCATAGGCATATTGCCTCCCAGGGTTGCTGCAGCAATCGCAATAAACCCCCGGCCAGCCGTCATGTCCCGGGAAAACCAGGAAACGTAACCCATGGAAAGATAAAGCCCTCCTAAAGCTCCGAAAAGTCCTGACAGCATTAAAGCATAAAACTTAACCCGGTTTACATTAATACCGACAGATTCAGCTGCATGAGGATTCTGCCCGACTGCCCGTATTCTCAGTCCCAAAGGAGTCCTGAAAACCAGAAAATAGAAAAAAGGAACTGCCAAAAGAGCTATGTAGGTCATTATGTTGTGCCCGCTGAATATAGGGCCGAGAACGGGAATCGACTTGAGGATCGGTATCTGTATTTCGGGGAAAACAAGACTCTTTAAGGAGCTGGTACTCCCCTTATCCCCGGTAAAAATATACAGCATAAAGATGGTGAACCCCGAAGCAAACATGTTCAGAGCAATCGCCGCCAGAATGATGTCTGCCTTGAGTTTAAGATGAAAGTAAGCAAGGATGGCTCCGGATGTAACCCCGGCTGCAATACCGGCAAGAAGCGCAAGCCAGATACTTCCGGTAAAAGCACTGACAATAACTCCGAAAAAAGCTGCCATTATCATGATTCCCTCAAGGGCTATATTTACCGACCCCGCCAGTTCCGAGATGGCAACACCCATTGCGGGAAGGAGGATGGGGGTCATAACCCTGAGAATTGCAAACCCGAATCCGGTGGATAAAATACTTTTAAGCAATGGATTCATTTCCTGCCTCCTCTAATTCAGCCTGTTTCATAGTGATACGGTACTTCCACTTGGAGAGAAAGGCTTCAGCAGTAATAAGGATAATGATAATCGCCTGAATTACCGCTACGAGTTCCGACGGAACATCAGCCATGAGATTAAGGACCTGACTCCCAACCCTTAAGTAGGAGAGAAAGAATGCTGCAAGAATAATCAGCAGCGGATGGTTTCTCCCGATAATTGCAACAATAACCCCGTCCCATCCGTATCCGGGACTGTTCTGCCAATTAAACCGGTGGTGGATTCCCATTACCTCGGTCATACCGCCAATACCGGCAATCATTCCGGAGATTACCTGGGAAAGGACGACTACCTTTATTACATTAATACCGCCGAACCTGGCAAACTTGTCGTTATGCCCGGTTGTTCTTATCTCGTACCCGGTAGTGGTATGATACAAAAAATAATAACCGAGAAAAGCAAAAACCAGGGAAAGCAGAATCCCCAGGTGCATTCTGGTCCCGGGAATAAACTGAGGCAGCCACGCTGTCTCGGGAAGCCTGATAGATACCAGAAACCCGGCATTTTTATCCCTGAAATGGGAGTTGATCAGATAAAGCCCTGCGAAGTAGGCGATATAATTCATCATGAGTGAGGAAACAAGCTCACTGGCTCCCCATTTTGCCTTTAGAATACCGGGAACAAATCCCCATACCGCCCCGGTAATACCGGCTACAATCAGGACAAGAATTATATGAAAAACCGTGGGCATCCCGGTTGAAACAGCAAAAGCCGTTCCGACGGCAGCACTTAAAAACAGAGCTCCTTCGGCTCCTACATTAAACTGCTTAGCCTGAAACGCGATGGCTATGGCCACGCCGCAGAATATCATTGGCGAAGCATTCTCTATTACATTGGAAAACCGGCTTACCGATAACACAGGCCCCAAAAGGAACTGCTTTAACGCATAGGCAGGCATTTCGCTTATAATATATATCAGCACAACACTTATTATTACTCCTACAAGAATAGCAATAAGCGTTCTTATCAGTGTAAAGTACTTAAGAATGAATTTTTCCACTTGCTCCCTCCTCTTTCTTTACTCCCAGCATATAGGGTCCCAAATCTTTGGCTGCAATATTCTGCACATCGGTAAAATGAGCTGTAATCTCTCCGTTATAGATAACGATAATCCGTGATGACAGCTTCAGCACCTCATCGAGATCCGCCGATATTAAAAATACAGCCTTCCCTTCATCCCTGGCCTTTTTCAACAGATCATGGATAAGCTCCTCGGAACCTATATCAACCCCTCTCGTCGGTTGAGCCGCTATAATAATCTGAGGATCTGAAGAAAGTTCCCTGGCAACAACAACCTTCTGGATATTTCCCCCGGAAAGAGACCCGGCAGGAGTTTTTGACGACTGTGTAAGAATATTAAAATCCTCAATAAGCTTACCGCTGTACGCCCTGATGTACTTCCAATCAAGTTTTCCGTTTTTGGAAAACTTTTTTTTGTAGTATCTGTCCACTATAAAGTTTTCTTCCAGAGAAGCAACATCGGCAACACCGTTTTCCATTCTGTCTTCGGGGATGTGGGATACCCCCAGCTCTCTAACCAGTCTCGGAGAAAGTCCTGCTATGTTCTTGCCGTCCATGGCAATTTCACCCTCAGTCGGCACAAGAAGTCCGGTAAGAATTTTTATGAGTTCTGTCTGCCCATTCCCCTCGACTCCTGCAATACCGAGAATTTCACCTGCCCGGATATCAAAACTAACATCTCTAAGCACCTGGATGTTCTCCTCATCAACATAGGAAATATCTTTGGCGGAAAGCCGTATATCACCTATATTCTCAGATTCCGGCAGTCTTTCGGTGTTAATCTCCCTTCCAACCATGAGATGAGCAATCTCCTCTTCAGTAAGCTCTGCAGCATCCTGCGTTGCAATAACCCGGGCATCACGCATAACGGTCACCCTGTCTGCAAGCTGTTTAACCTCGCTGAGTTTATGAGAGATAAAAAGAATGGTCTTCCCGTTCTCTTTGAGTTT
>QNBL01000123.1 GCA_003641695.1 Spirochaetota bacterium | reverse complement strand
GACCAAAGAGGAAGGCACCACTTTTACTATTACCCTGCCCTTACAGAAACAGCCCTGAAGGATTAACCGCTGAATTATCAATGCTTCTTAATTCTTCTTCAAGGGTTTTACATGTTTTATTAAGCACAGGATGTATGTAATCAGGAATTAAATCATTCAGCGGGATTAATACAAAAAGCCTTTTTTCAATACCCGGATGCGGGATAGTCAGTTTTTTAGTTTTTATCACAAGATCATCGTAAAAAAGGATATCCAGATCCAGTGTCCGCGGTCCCCAGTGTATGGTTCTCTCCCGTTTTAGAGCACTTTCAACATTATTTAGAAAAGCTAATAACTCTTCCGGATTAAGCGAAGTTTCAATTTTGAAAACACAGTTAAGAAAGTCTTCCTGGGGGACGTTACCGAAAGGTTCTGTGGTATACAGATCTGATACCTCCAATACAGAAACCGCAGAAGATTTATGTAACAGATTTCTGGCCTGTCGGATGTTTTCGTACTTATTGCCCAGGTTGGAACCAACCCCGATATAGGCAGTCTTTTCCCTGTTCACTGCAAAGATCCTGAGTTCAAAATTGCTTCTGTCATCTTTACAGCACGGAAATTTTCTTTTACATCATGAACCCGCACAATAGATGCCCCCTTCATGACAGCCATGACGGTCGTTACCAGAGTTCCCTCCAGCCGTTCATCTATCTCCAAATCCAATGCTTTTCCTATCATGGACTTTCGTGAAGCCCCCAGAAGCCAGGGGAAACCAAGTTCGTTTATTTTTTTCAGATTGTTCATTACAATGAGGTTTTGAACAGGATCCTTCCCGAAGCCTATACCTGGATCGAGAATCAGTCTATCCTCCCTGACTCCTGCTTTCAGGGCTAGTTCAACGCTCTGTTTCAGTTCAGCGGTTATCTGTTCAAGGAGATCAAAGTAGTGCCTGTTTTCCCTGTTGTGCATAAGGCAGCAGGGGACTTCCAGCTCGGCAGCTGCTTCAGCAATATTTTTATCACGTTTAAAACCCCATATATCGTTTATCATAGAGGCTCCCGCTTCCACTGCAGCTCTTGCAACAACTGCCTTGGAAGTATCTATGGAAACGGGGAGGCCAACTCTTTTTACCAGTTCTTTTATTACAGGGATAACTCTTTCAATTTCTTCCCGAGCACTTACCTCAACATGACCCGGTCGGGTGGATTCCCCCCCTACATCAATGATGGAAGCTCCATCAGCTGCCATTTTTTCTGCCTGTTTGACAGCTGAATCGACATCCATGTATCTTCCTCCATCGGAGAAAGAATCCGGAGTTATGTTAAGAATTCCCATTACATAACACTTGTTCTTAAAATCGAAAACCTTACCGTCTATCCTCAATTTCCCGCTCCTCAAAATGACTCTGTTGAGAATAGAATAAAAATTAATTATTTTAAAGCCCCTATTAGAATATGTTGTTGTTTATATTTACATTTCCAATTGACAGTAAAACATCGAGTTCTTATCATAGCTTCATGATTAAAACTGGAATTATAGGTGCAACAGGATATGCAGGTCAGGAACTTGTCAGGTTACTTGCTCATCACCCTGAAGTAGAGTTAAAGTATATCTCCTCAAGAAGTTATGAGGGCATTACATTCAATGAAGTATACCCCAACTTCAGGAACAGTATTCTTGAAAAATGTGTTTCCATGGATGTAGCCGAAATGGCGGAAGAGTGTGATGCAGTCTTCCTTGCACTGCCCCACGGCCTGACATTCCCTCAAATCACCGATGATATCCTTAAAAAAACTGTTGTTATTGACTTGGGGGCAGATTTCAGGCTCAAAAATCCTGAGGTGTACCGTCAGTGGTACGGCCTAACCCATACCAATACAGAATTACTACGAAAGTCAGTATACGGCCTTTGTGAACTGCATCGGAATGAAATATCCGGGAAATCCCTTATTGCAAATCCCGGTTGCTATACAACCTGCAGTATCCTATCCCTGACCCCTCTTTTAAAAAACAAACTGATCGAGGTATCATCCATAATAATTGATGCAAAGTCGGGTGTTTCGGGTGCAGGGAGGTCTCTCTCACTGGGAGTGCATTACACTGAATGCAACGAAAGTGTCAAAGCCTATAAAGTTGCAGCCCACCGCCATACCCCTGAAATCGAACAGGAACTTTCCCTGGCAGCAGGTGAAGATATTACTATAAACTTTACCCCGCATCTTATTCCCATGAGCAGAGGTATTCTTACAACATCGTACGCAAACATGCTCACGGACACAACTGAAGATGAACTATACCGTATGTATAAGGATTTTTATAAAAATGAACCATTCATACGTATTGTCGAACCGGGGAATTTACCGGAAACAAGATTTGTCAGGTTCTCAAATTATGTTGATATAGGCTTTGTTACTGACAAGAGGACCGGCAGGGCAATTATAGTAGGAGCCATAGATAACCTGATTAAAGGCGCGGCTGGACAAGCAGTCCAAAACATGAATATACGCTTTGGCTTCAATGAGACCACAGGCCTGCAGAACATTCCGATTGTACCATAAGGAGACAATGTGTGAATCTATTAAAGGATACGATACTACCCCCTTCCGGATTTAAAGCAGCGGGTTTTAAATCCGGTATAAAAAAGAGCGGACTTGATACCGCAGTCATCTTTAGCGAAGTTCCGGCAGTTGCTGCAGGCACTTTTACAACCAACACGGTCAAGGCATTCTGTGTTCAGCGTAATACGGCATTATTGGCGACAAACAGTTTTTTCAGATGAATTGCTGTAAACAGCGGTAATGCAAATGCATGCACTGGTGAAAAAGGTAAAGTAGGCAATGAAGCGTTTGCTGAGGCTGCAGCGGCCGTGACAGGTGTCAATCCCGATGAAATACTCACTGCTTCAACAGGAGTTATTGGAGTTGATTTTCCTATAGAGAAGATACAAGCATCCATAACCAACTTAAAGCTTGATACTACTGATTCTGAAAAAGGGTTCAATGCTGCTTCCGAAGCAATACTTACAACTGACACTTTTGCAAAGCGGGCTTCGATTCAGTTTGATATAGACGGTAAACAGATTACTCTGAGCGGAATGGCAAAAGGTTCGGGAATGATCCATCCCAATATGGCTACCATGCTTTCCTTTTTAACGACTGATCTGGCTATAACTCCCGAGCTGCTAACAAAGGCTATCAGGGACGCTGTTGATGAATCATTTAATATGATAAGTGTTGACGGAGATACAAGTACCAACGATATGGTGATTATTCTTGCAAACGGTACAGCTGGAAATGATATAATTAATACCCAAAACGATGATCTAGAGGCTTTTTCTAAAGCCCTGTCTGTCCTGAGCCGGTATCTTGCTCAATCGATAGCTGCTGACGGTGAGGGGGCAACCAAACTCCTCGAGTTTGAAGTTTCAGGTGCTAAAAGTATCAAGGATGCACGGCTTATTGCCCGTTCAGTTTCATCTTCAAACCTTGTAAAAACTGCTTTCTTTGGAATGGATCCCAACTGGGGCCGTATCGTGGCCGCTATGGGATACTCGGGTGCAGATTTTGATCCCGATGGAGTATCAATATATTTTCAGGGAGCTCCCGGATATGCCTGCCTTATGGAAAACGGGAAACCACACCATTTTGACAAGGGTTCTGTAATGGGTATTTTAAAGGAAAAAACTATTTACATAACGATTCAGCTTTCAGACGGGAATTCAGCTGCAACAGCCTGGAGCTGTGACTTCAGTTACGATTATGTAAAAATCAATGCGGAATA
Organism: Spirochaetota bacterium; assembly: GCA_003641695.1. Taxonomy (GTDB): domain Bacteria; phylum Spirochaetota; class Spirochaetia; order B11-G9; family B11-G9; genus B11-G9. The sequence continues at coordinate 3,947 of QNBL01000123.1, read as the reverse complement.
CACTACGTAATAGATGGAGAAAAGATGCAATCGTTAATCGACCAAGCCAATATACTTATCGAGTCCCTCCCTTATATAAAAGATTTTTTCGGCAAAACTATTGTCGTTAAGTACGGCGGAAGTGCAATGACAGACAGCACACTCAAGGAAAAGGTTATTGAAGATATCGTCCTTATGAAGCTTGTAGGAATGAAACCTGTAGTTGTTCATGGGGGCGGTCCGGCAATTGACAGTATGCTAAAAAAAACCGGTAAAAAACCGAGTTTTCACAATGGTTTGAGAATAACCGATCCCGAAACCATGGAGGTTACTGAAATGGTTCTCTCAGGTAAGGTAAACAAAGAGATTGCAGGTCTTTTCCAGAAGCATAACATCCCCTCTGCAGGTATTTCCGGTAAAGACGGCAATACCATTCTTGCAAAAAAAATTGAGGTTACCGGTGCCGATATCGGTTCTGTCGGGGAAGTGGAAAAGGTGAATACCCGGCTGATTTCCGTTCTTATGGAAAACAATTTTATCCCGGTAATTGCACCGGTTTCCTCAGATATCGTCGGTAATACCTACAATATAAATGCAGATGCTGCTGCTTCCGCAATTGCAGGCGCTCTTAAAGCTGAAAAACTTATCTATCTGACCGATACTTCCGGAATTCTTTCAGATATTAATAATCAGGAAACGCTTATTTCCAAGCTGACTCTTGAAGCAGCTGAAAACCTGATTGAAACAGGGGTAATATCAGGAGGGATGATTCCGAAAATCGGCTGCTCAATAAACGCAGTTAAAGATGGAGTAAAAGCAGTTCACATTATTGACGGCCGTTTAGAACATTCTTTACTGTTGGAAATATTCACCAAAACAGGGATCGGTACTCTTATTAAGAAGGACTAATTATGGATTTAACGAAAGAAAAAACTGAAAAATACCTTATGCATACGTATAACTCAATTCCGATGACGCTGATATCCGGGGAAGGTTGTCACGTTACGGACAGTACCGGGAAAAAATATCTTGATTTTCTTTCCGGAATCGCTGTTAATGCCCTCGGTTACAGCTACGATTCTTTCAACAAAGCAGTTTCCGGTCAACTGGATAAAATAATTCACTTTTCAAATCTTTTCCTTAACAATCTTCAGGCTGACCTGGCAGAAAAACTTGTTGAAAACAGCAGCTTTGACAAAGCTTTTTTCTGCAACAGCGGGACAGAAGCCGTAGAAGCATCCCTTAAACTTGCCAAAAAGTTCGGTAAAAAGAAAAAAAACGGGGCATGGAAGATTCTTGCAATGAATAAATCCTTTCATGGGAGAACTTCCGGATCCCTTTCTCTTACCGGTCAGATGAAATACAGGGAGACTTTTCTACCTCTCCTTCCGGGAGTTGTTTTTGCCGACTTTAATGATTTTGAAGATTTGAAACAAAAGGCTGACGGGGAAACTTGTGCTATTATTCTGGAACCTGTGCAGGGCGAAGGAGGTATCCATCCTGCCGATAAAGATTATCTTGTAAAGGTCAGGGAGTTTTGTACCAGAAGTAATATCGCGCTTATTTTTGACGAGGTACAATGCGGTATGGGGAGAACCGGAACACTTTTTGCCCATGAACAATACCGTGTTGTACCGGATATTGTGTGCCTTGCAAAGGGGCTTGGCGGTGGGCTTCCCATTGGAGCGATTCTTGCTACCGAGGAGTTTAATCTTTTTGAACCGGGGGACCATGCAGCTACCTTTGGAGGTAACCCTCTGGTCTGCAGCGGAGCTCTTGCAGTACTTACAGAGCTCATTGACCATGATCTTTTAAGCAGAATTAAAGAAATATCAAGTTATCTTTTCCAAAAACTCGAAGATCTCAGCTCTTCCTCAGCAAAAATCAAGGAGATTCGCGGAAAGGGGTTGATGATCGGAATTGAATTAGACGGGAATGCATCACAGATTGCCGAATCCTGCAGGGAGCATGGTCTTATAGTAGGAACCGCTGGTGCAAACGTGCTCAGGCTGGTACCCCCATTGATAATAGGGGAAAAGGAAGTTGATGAAGCTGTAGATATACTGAAGAAGTTTTTAAAGTAGAAAAAAAGACCTGCTTTAACAGCAGGTCTTTTTTATGTTTGCCCAGCGAAGCGGGCAAACCCGATTGATCATTACATTATTTACATAAGATCTTTTGGTTTTCGTGCGGTGTTTCCTGTTTTTGAACATACAGCCGTATGTCTTAAACGGCCGTTTTCAAAAACGGATTTCATCTTAATCTCTCCGCCCCATCTGCTCACTAACTGATGAGCACCTTCACGGCGGGCATTCTTTGAAACAGGTCCAGCCATTATATCCTCCTGGAAGTTATCGTAACCATTAATTCTTCGACATTTTAATGATATTATAATAGAAAATCAAGCCTTGGAGGTAAGTACTTGTATAGTTTTATCTGTTGATGTAAAATCCCGGCATGAAATTCTTCAGATATCTCTTTATGTTACCAATTTTTCTGTATAGAAACCTCCTATCCCCCGTACTGCCCCCTTCTTGCATCTATACCCCGACCTGTTCACAGTATGCTATGGACTCACTCCATCACCACGGTGTTTTAAAAGGCCTCCTACTGGCAACTGCGAGAGTGTTCCGCTGTACCAATCTATTTTTTAAGGGAGGAGAAGATCCTGTTCCAAAGGAATTTTCATTCCACTACATCAAAGACAGCTACAGTAAGTTTAAACTGGAAAAAAACTAGTTATTCTCTTCCCGACCTGCTTTAAAACCTTCTTTGAAGGCTTCACTGTATGCATCCCGGAATGCATCCCTGTATCCGTCCATGTAACCGGAGTTATAATCATTTCCACTCATACCTGCTGAATTATCCCCGTTTTCCTCATAATCATCAAAAGTAAATTCTATAGTCCTGTTTTCGACGGAAGAAAGGTCTACTTCATACTTTGAATAACTGTCCCCTTCAGCATCTACCGCCATCAAATCATACACCTGCTCATCTATTCCATAGTCTGGAATCCAGATTTCAACAGATTTGCCTGCGGGAACTTCTCCGTCTTTCAACAGGTTCTCATACCAGTCATCATGGCTTGTTGGTGATACGTAAAATTCCTTAATGGTATATCCGGTATTGTTGGTAAAGGTTATCTTGACGGTATTTTCCGCAAAAGATACCGACGCTACAGCAAAAATCAACAGTATAAAAAATAAACTTCTTTTTTTCATATATTTTCTCCTTTTTTCGATCTCATTGATCACTAATAGTCTTCAAGAAGGGTATCAATGCATACAAGGCATTCCTGTTAAATCCCCCTTCAGGGATTATGAGATCAGCATACCTTTTTGTAGGTTCAATAAACTCATAATGTCCCGGCCGGACAACCTCTGTATACTGGGTGATTACGGAATCCATGGTTCTACCCCTTTCAGCAGTGTCTCTTTTCAGGCGTCTGATAAATCTTATATCATCAGGAGTATCAACGTAAAGCTTGAGATCAATAAGATCCCGTATTCTTTTTTCAAAAAATATCATTATTCCTTCAAAGATTACAAGTTTTTTTGGTTCCAGATGAATGTACTCATCTTTTCTCCGATGATGTACAAAGTCATACTGAGGCATTTCTACAGGGTTACACTCTTTAAGCTTTTTAAGTTGTGCGATAATCAAATCGTTGTCAAAAGCATCCGGATGATCAAAGTTAAAAGCTGTAATATTTTTATTGTTCATGTATTCAGCGGACTTATAGTAGTTGTCCTGGGGAATGAATAAAAAATCGGGAATGATTTCGGCAATCTTTTCTACTATGGTTGTTTTCCCGGACCCTGATCCTCCGGAAATACCTATAATTTTAACACCTTTCATCTCTTATCCCCGGGGAGCTTTGACCGGATCCACCGGTTTCCCTTCCTTATAAACAAAGAAATAGGCTTTTGCACTCTTTTCAATAGGATCGATCCCCATTTTACCTATTT
>QNBL01000122.1 GCA_003641695.1 Spirochaetota bacterium | reverse complement strand
GTTTGGTGGAATCCCCATGGAGAAATATAGTATGAACTGTGTAAGGGTCAACCGTCCGCTGAAAACAGGATTGATATTTACAAGCACGGGATTAATCATCGTAGTCCATTTTATTCTCAAACGAGTGAGAAAAATGGAACCAATATGTTGGTCTCCTTTCCGAGCGAGTGCTGAGAACGTAAGGTAAAATACCCCGCCCTTTAGAGCGGAATAGAACCGCTTTCAGCGGTTCTGGGTCCAGAGCTTGCTCTGGGGTACAACCTTTCATTTTCTTTCCCTGGAAATCTCTATATCATGAGGGAATTATAGATGTTTCATTTCTACAGCTCCCTCCACTGTTAATGTAGTTGAAGAGGTCAAAGAAGATGCAGAAGGTGAGATTGGTAATCCTGAAAAAGAGTTTATCATCTTTACTGCTCACCAATAGCCGGGGATTACTCTGTGCAGGGTAATGGTTCAGCAGCATGATACAGAAAAAGAATGTACCGGACAAGCTGTTAAGACAGTCACTGACTATGATAACAAGCTATCTCCTTTTGCAGGTGATAAAGGGAGTGGTTTTCACAAAGCTTTACCCGGTTATACTTTCCAGAAAACACCGAGAGAGCTGTAGAGGAGCAGTTTTTGCGAATAGCGTTTTGCTATAGTCATTAACAATGCCATGCAGATTTTACCTATGCTTCGAAAGAGGAAATGTTGGAACGTCTCATTGAGCTACAGATGTAAACAGGGAGAACCTGCGGTAGTGACAGAATTTAAAAGAAAATTCAAGTTGTATTTTATTCTCACCGTTGCTAGAATAGCAGGAAAATAAACAGAGAGGTATTACTATGGCAGCGAAAAAATATCAGGGATCTTACTTTCTGCTTCAGATTGCAGTTGGTCTTTTTTTCCTTTTACTCGGGTTACAGGGAGTAATCCACTATAATTCAGATTTGAGCGGGTTTGGAAGAGATTTGGCAAAAGCATTTGGTGGAAGGGTTAATTATCTGAACATAGCCATTGCAGTTCTGGAGATGATCTCAGGAATAATCATTCTCGGAGGGCTATTCGTTCCGATGAAAAACAGCACTCTAATGATCGCCAGTCTGTTTGTATTTGTTTTTTGGGCTTTGAGGATCGTGTATTTCTTCTTTTTCAACAACTTTCTTGAACCGGATCTTATTGTATGGCTGCAGCGACTTTCCCTGGATTGTGTTGTTTTAATGTCTGTATGGATAATTAATCGTAAATACAGCTAATAATCAATTTTAACCTTGAGATATCCTATGTAAGGTATATTATTTAACTGATCCGGCATTATCTAGGGTCAGATCTTTTTACTGGAATAAGTACTGTACTGGTTGAGTGGATCTAAAAAGCAGATAAGGAGGTTGTTCCAAGTCCTTTTGTCTGTGATTCACGATTATAATATAAAAAAGTGAGTAATATCACTTTTTTGCATTGACTATAATGCTGGGTTGTGTTATATATCTCCTAGAACGTAAAAGAGACAGTTTCTGTTAGTGTCTGTCTCATGAATTGGAGTTTTCATTATCGCAGCTTCTCGATTTTTCCTGACTATCTACCTCTCTAAGATGTATTCTGTTGAAATATTGAATTCTGTTATTGATAAACTCTATTCAGTTTATCGTTGATAAACAGCGTTCAATTTTACAGTTTGCTTCTATTAATGAAGAGAGGAAGAAAAGAATGGCTAAGAAAATTTACGTAGGTAACATGAACTACGCAACTACAGAAGACGAAATCAGAGATGTGTTTGCACAGTACGGTGAAGTTGATTCCGTAGCAATCATCGAGGATCGGTATACCGGTCAGTCCAAAGGGTTTGGTTTTGTTGAAATGACTGATGAAGATGCAGCAACTGCTGCAATTTCTGCACTTGATCAGACCGAACTTGGTGGAAGAAGACTTCGTGTGAACGAAGCTATTGAAAAACCAAGAAGGAACAGAAACTTCTAGTTAAACTATATCAATAGTATTGAAAGCCGCTCTTTTAACAAGGGCGGTTTTTTAATAATCTCCCTCCAGTTTGGAGGTCTTCATTCTTTTTAAAACCTAAAACCCAACCCAAAACCCAACCCAACCTCAACCCAACCTAAAACCTCTGACCCTATAAAAATCCTTTTAAGTTAAAATCCCATCTTCTGGAGGTTCAAGAAACGTGTAGATGTTGTGGGAAATATACCACATGCCGCTCCATATAAAATTCCTTGAATCGGTGCATAGCTCAGCTTTTATTGGATTATCGTTAATGTATCTATGGGTAGCTATAAGCTGTTCAATACTGCTAATTACTTTGCTTTTAAATCTGTCCTGCCACAAATGGCCATGGATATTGTATCTTTTGTTGTAAGTAACGGCAAAAACGCTTAGAATCCACTGCATAATAGCAGAAAGATTCTCATCTCCCTGTGGTTTTATGATTAAATGTATATGATTACTCATTATCACAAAGTTGAACAGTGAAAATGAATACTTTTTCTTTGCCCTTTTAATTGTGTGTAGAAATAGATTTTTAATAACAGCAGTTTCAAGTGCAAATTCTCCCCTGTTAATCCTGGCTGTTACGTGATACTTTGCCCCTCTCGATAGAATTCTTAATTTTCTCATTTGTAACTCCTAAATCTTTGTTGTTTTAATAACCCATACGTAAAAAAGCTTTATACTGATTCAAAATAACAATAAAAATCCTCTGACCCCATCAAGTGTTTCATTTATGAATCCTCTGACCCCGTTAAAGGTAAGGAATTTCAAGAAAATGCCGATTTTTAGAATAGGATTATACTGAGATGAAGACGGCAGGTGGTTAAGGTTATGCAGGATTATGAGAAATACATGAACGATTTTCCAGTGATTCCGAGTGTTGCCTCAAAAATCATGGCAATTGCTGAAGATAATATTGATATATCTTTTAAGGAGCTGGAGCGGATTATCAGCATTGATCCCATGCTCACGACAAAGATACTGAAAATTGCGAACTCGGCTCTTTATGCTCGGCAGAGTGAGATTAAGAATCTGCAGATGGCAATTACCCTGTTGGGATTTAAAAAAATAAAGAGCCTGGTTATTCTGTTGACTGCCTCCAAATTTTCCCGGGAGTTAAAAAATAGAGAGATATTAGCTGTTTTTTGGCGTCATTCATTAGCTACAGCATTCATTGCAAAGTACATTATGATTCGGAAAAAGTGGAGGAAGGATGAGGAAACAGCATTTACTGCAGGACTTCTTCACGATATAGGGCAGGTTGCACTGTTCCAACGCTATCCGGAAAAATACAAGGTATTTCTTAGCGATCAATCAGAGCTTGGTTCCCTTGAACAGAGAGAGCAGATGGAACAGTCATTATTTAATACAAATCATAGAATCCTCGGGGGATATATTTTAAAAAAATGGAATTTCCCTCCTGTTTATGTTGATACAGCTGAAGAGCATGGAATTATCAATGTGAAATCGGTTTACAAGAATAATATTTATGCTGTTACCCTTGCAGACTTGATTACTGAAAGAACAGGATTCGGCCAGGGATGTGCCATTGATGACAGCCTTATTATGACAATAAGCGAGTATCTGGATCTTGACAATGATGATATAATGTTTTTGATGAATGATATTATGACAGCATTGGAAAATGATCCCTTATTCCAGGAATGCCAGTTGTTGTTCGAGTTTTAGCCGGATACCATGATAGCAGAAAAAAATAGAAAATTTGTAATATTAGGAGAACTCATTGCTCTTTCAGCTGTTATATGGTTGATAAATATACAGTTTCCCGAAAGCTACTATGGATTCTGGAAGGTACCGTTGAATCCCTATATTGCTGCTTCTTTATTTGTAGCAGTTTATTACGGGAGGTTATACGGATTTTTGACTTTTGGTATTTCTCTGCTTTTCTTAATGATTCCGTATTATGGAGGTACCTTTCTTACCAGAGGGGCAGATCTCTTCTCAGTAAATTATCGTTATATAGCCATTACCCTTGCCGGGGTCTATCTTTTTGGAATGATTCATAAGAATTTTACTGCAGTTATTGAAAATCAACGGGTTTTTATGAGAAGGATCGCCAAAGACAAGATCCGCCTTAAGAAAGAGGTAAAGGGATTGGAGGTGGTTAACCGGGAGTTTGAGGAGAGGGTTTTGCTGCAGTACGATTCGATAACAGCTCTTTATAATCAGATAAAAGCACTCAATACTCAGAATCTTACAAAAAGCCTTAATATCTTTTTAAGTACTGTGCAGGAATTTACCTGGGCAGAGAAAATTTCAATATGGGAATATCAGAAAGAGACAAACAGTTTGGTAATGATTGCCAATATTGGGTGGACTGCCGAGGATGCCATCTATACTATTGAGGACGTTAACAGTTCTATCAATGGCTGGGTATTTAGAAATAACAAGTTTTTTTCGGTTCGGATGCTTATGGAGAGCAATACATTTTCAAAAATGGAAACAAAAAGGAACATCCTGACATTCCCAATAAATACTTCAACTACCAGGTGGGGTGTTTTAAACATTGAAAGCATGCCTTTCCCAAAATATAACCTCTATACAGAACGGATACTGTCAATTCTTGTGGATTTGGCTGCTCCTGCAATTGAACATGCTGTTGAGTATGAAGTGATGATCAAACATGAGGATATTGATAGTATTAGTGGACTCCCTTCTCCGATACAGTTTATGAATCTTGTCGAAAAGGAGATTACACATTCTTTAGAAAGAGGAACCGGATTCAGTATAGTCATTATGGAGCTTCCTGGATTTGATGAGTTGGTAGCCACGTATGGTAATGAAAAGATTTACGGATTAGTATTAAAGCTATTAGCACGGATCAACACGCTGTCAGGTAATAAATTGGACTTTTTCCATTATACCAATAGCAATCAATTCGCTTTTTTCTATCCTGGTGCAGATTATGACGGAGCTGCATTTCTGTGTTTTGAAAGTCTCGGGATGCTTAGCTCACATGAGTGGGTTATAGATGGAAATGACATATCTTTGGAAGCTATTTTTGGATATTCATCAATGGGATCGACCAAGATTTCCAGAGATGAACTTCTTGACAGTGCTGAACAGCTTATTGAAATGCAGAAGGTTTGATTCGTGGAGAGCTTTGATTTTTTCAGCAGGTCCGGGAATATCTTTCAGCCTAAAACCCCGGTTGCAGCTTTAAAAGCCTATGAAACCGGGTTTAATCCCCTGGAGATGTTTATATATAAATCTGGTTCAGCTAAACCTTTACATGAAGAACCCTATGACAGAGAAGCTCTGGAGTGGTTCCTCTCCAGAGAAGATCTCAGTCTTGATGCAAACGCTCTCCTCGTTGGTATCTTTGACCGGATGATTTATTCAGAAGATCAGGAGTTTGCTCTATTTGCTGCCGAAAGCATTAATATCATTGAGAACCGGTACAACAGTAAAATAGAGAAAATAAAAAAAACAACTAAAAACGGTAAACTTCCCGTTGCATCGATTCTTACACTGGGTCGCTTGTTTTATGAACTTGCAACCCTGAATCAAAACCGGGAAGCGATAAAAAAGTTCTACTTTCGGGAATCTTACCGGTTTTTCAGCAAAGCAAGAGATATTCAAGCACTGGATTTTAAAGATTTTGAGACAGTCATACGTATACTTCTTGAATTGGAGCTTTATGATAATGCTCTGTCCCTCTTCAAGAAAGAAAGTCAGAGTGTTGATGCGAAAAGGTTATACCTAAAAGCGGAGATTGCATTTCGGATGGGCAATTATACTGAGGTTTCATCTATTTGCAAGCAGCTTGCAGAAGATTCTACGGGACTTTCGGATAAGCAGCGAGCACAGATTTCGTACTGGATGGGAACAGAATGAACAGACCTTTGCGTGTTTGTTTCCTTCTGGAAGGATCATATCCTTACATAACCGGAGGTGTATCCTCCTGGGTGCATGATTTGATCCAGGGGATGCCTGAGATAGAGTTTGTCCTTTTCAGTATTTCCCCTTCCGAAGAACAAACATTGAAGTATAAACTGCCGGATAATGTAGTTGAGCATCTGGACATAGATCTATCGGAGATGAAAACCATAAAGAGTTCCATTAAAAACAAAAAAAATACCCTAAAATATATTAAAGAGATGCATGAGATCTTCGGGAAAAAGCAGGTTCCCTCCATGGAGAATATTGTGGACAATATGAGTGAGGGATATTATGCGTACGGCGACTCTGTAAAAAGTGCAGTTGGATGGGAAATGATTATCCATTATAACAGGCTTCATAATCCCATATACTCGTTCTCGGATTATTTTTGGTCATGGCGCTCTTCTCATAATATGATATTTACCATACTCGGATCCACCTTTCCGAAGGCGGATATTTATCATTCCGTTTCAACAGGCTATGCCGGACTTGCGGCGGTTACCGCCAAAATCCGTTATGGGAAACCTTTCCTTTTAACAGAGCATGGGCTGTATCATAAAGAACGGGAAATGGAGCTGAGGAAAGCGGACTTTATCCGGGGGTATCAGCGGGATATGTGGATAAAGATCTATAATAGTTTGAGCCGTATTGCGTATCACTACTCGGATATATCTACCTCTCTGTTTGAATATAACCGGCGTATTCAGATTTCCCTTGGTGCGGATAAAGATTCCGCTGTCGTTATTCCCAACGGGATCGATGTCGAGCGTTTTTCATCGGTGAAGAGGGAGAAAAAAGCCGGCTTTCATGTGGGATTAGTGGGGAGAGTTGTTCCAATAAAAGATATAAAGACCTTTATTACCATGTCAAAGATAGTTCATGAACGGATCACTGATGCACAGTTCTACTGTATAGGTCCGACTGATGAAGATCCGGCATATTACGAAGACTGTGTAAAAATGGTTACAAGCTTTAATCTAACAGAGGTGTTTCATTTTACCGGACGGCAGAATGTTCTTGAGTATTATTCGTTCCTTGATGTAATGCTGCTGACCAGTGTGCGGGAAGCTCAGCCTCTGGTTATTCTCGAAGCGTATGCCGCAGGAGTTCCTGTTGTATCAACCAAAGTGGGGAATGTTCCCGAAATGCTCGATTATGATGAGAGATTTCTTGCTTCTCCCAAGGATGTAGAACGGCTTGCCATGAATGTATCTTACATCCATTCGCACCCGGAAGAAATAGCAGTTCATGTGGAACAAAATAAGGAAAAAGTGAATCACCTCTATAATAAAAACGATTTGTACGATAAATACCGGGAATTATACAGGGAGCTTACAGATGGCCGGGATAGGATTTGAGCTTCAGCGTGTCTTAAAACGGGGAGGGATGGTTGGAGCTTTCAAGGCTGCCCTTGCCGGAATTATTATTGTTGCAGGTCCATGGCTTGTATCAATACTGGGAATATCTTTCCTTTATCAGATTTCTTCAACGGCTTTTGGTGAACACGGTATGCTCTTCACTGCAGCTGTTGTGTACTCTTATGCCTTTTCCCTGTTTCTCTTTGGAGGGTTCCACTACATTTTCACCAGGTATATTGCAGATTTAATTTATGTAAAAGAAAACGGAAGAGCGTTGGGGGCTCTTGTACTTGCTGTGGTCCTTGTCGGAATTCTTTCGGCTGTTCCTGCACTTGTGACAGTTAGTTTTCTGGATTTGAAAATGCTGCAGTTTCCCGGACTCTACAAGAGTGCAGCGGTCCTGCTTTTTGTGACTATCAGTCTTATATCGCTGGTGATGATCTTCATCACACTCCTTAAACGGTAT
>QNBL01000121.1 GCA_003641695.1 Spirochaetota bacterium | reverse complement strand
GTCTCTCGTTGATTCCGCCTCTGTGAGACTGGAAAAATATATCTCGTCTATCAGGCATCTTTGTATCTATACCCATAAAAGTGACAGTTCAGTTTCTATATCAAAAAACTGCAGGGTATCGGTTTCAAATTCAATATTAATGGAATTCCCAGGTTTTATTTTATTTGAAGGATCTTCGAGAAACTGAAGTTCCAGATCGTTAACCTGACAGAGTACGAGATTGTCTCTACCCATTGGTTCAACTATATTGATTGCAGCCGGGATACTTCCATTTGAGGAGATATGAATGTCCTGGGGCCGTATCCCGAGTTTGATCCTTGTTTTTTCTGTTTTTGGAAGTCGGTTCTTAGGAATCTTTATTAATATGTCTTTTGAAAGTACTGCGAACATTTCTCCGTTTTCTTTCATGAGATCTACCTCAAAAAGATTCATTGGAGGATTCCCTACGAACTGAGCAACAAAAAGGGTTCTGGGTCTGTCATGAAGATCTTCGGGTTCTGTAAATGCCTGAAGGATTCCGTCTTTCATAACTGCTATCCTATCTGCCATAGTCATCGCTTCGACCTGGTCATGAGTTACGTATATACTTGTAATACCCAAATCCTTCTGCAGTTTTTTTATCATGCTGCGCATAGTAATTCTAAGCCGGGCATCAAGATTAGAGAGGGGTTCATCAAAAAGAAGCACCTTCGGTTTTTTTATAAGAGCTCTTCCCAAAGCAACTCTTTGCTGCTGGCCTCCGGAAAGCTGTCCAGGTTTTCTTTCAAGAAGATGTCCTATTCCCATCAGGTCGGCAACTCTCTGGGCTTCTCTATGCATCTCCTCTTTCGGACGTTTTTTAAGAAGCAGGGGATAAACAAGATTCTGATACACAGTCATATGAGGATAAAGGGCATAGCTTTGAAATACCATCCCCACATCCCTGTCTTTAGGAGCCCATTGATTAACTACTTTGTCATCAAAAACTATTTTCCCGCCTGTAGGTTTATAAATACCGGCAATCATAAGCATGGTTGTTGTTTTCCCGCATCCGGAAGGGCCAAGAAGTGCAACAAATTCTCCGTCCTTGATATCCAGACTCAGTTCGCTTACTGCTGTTGTTTTACCGAATTTTTTTGTCAAATTTTCTAATTTTATTATCATATAGATTATTCTCCTTTATTAAGATGTGCCTTTGATGCCGCCGGAAAAAATACTCAGAAGGTATTTCTGGGTAAAAATATAGAAAATTAATACAGGGATAAGCTGAAATAATCCAACAGCTGCAAGTTCTCCATAGTTTACCGGTGCGCTTTCTGTAAGAAGGTTGTTGAGGTAGGTTGCAACCGTTGCTTTTGAGGAACTTGTCATATAGGAATATGGTATAAGGAATGAGCTCCACCCCTGAATAAACGAAAATATTGAAAGGGCGGCGATTCCAGGTTTTATTTGAGGCATCATTATTTCACGCCAGGTCCTGAATCTTGAGCAACCGTCTATTAAGGCCGCTCTCTCTATATCCCAAGATACATTGTCAAAAAAACCTTTCATCAGCCAAATTCCCAAAGGTAGCTGCAAAGCAATGCTGACAAGTATAACTCCTCCAAGGGTGTTGTATCCGAATCCGCCTATCAACGGAATATGGTTTCCCAGTATTGGGATTCTGGATATCCACCTGAGTACAAAATAGATTGCAATTAATAGAGTTGCACTTGGAAAAGCATGAAGTACCAGAGTTAAAGATAGTACTGTTTTCCTTCCGGGAAATTTGATCCTGGACAGGGAATAACCGGCCATTGCGGAAACAATTACAACTCCAATTGTTAACCCTGTAGCAAGTATAAGTGTGTTGATTGTTACCAACCATATTGTCTTGTTGGATAAAAACTGCCAGTTACTTAACGTTAATCCCCCGAATTTTCCGTCAGGTCCAACAGGCACTAATCCATATGCTCTTGATGAAAATGTAGATACTAGTATCCACAAAAAACCCAGAATTATTGGAAGAGTCAGGATCGTCAAGAGTGTGACGGGAATTGATTTAGAAAAAACTCTTTTTATTTTCATCGATTTACTCCTCTACAGTATTTCAATCTTGGGTTCCTGAACGAGTTCGTTAAATTTAAAGAACCGCATATATATGACACCCAGGATTAAACCGATGATTACCATGAATGCAGAGAGCGCCATTCCAAAACCCCATTGAAAATTCCCCCAATAATTATTAAGTGCTTTATGATATGCCCAAAGCGACCATACCTCAGTCCCGAACTCTCCATCTGTTAATACAAGTATCTCTTTGAATGAAGTCATTAGAGAGAGGGTCTGGTATGTAGTTACGAACAGTAAGGGCCACCTTAAGGAGGGCAGTATTATGTATCGTATTCTCTGGAGCAGTGTTGACCCATCTACCAGAGATGCATTCATCATGTCTTTTGATATAGACTCAATTGCAGAAGTAAAAAGAATCATACCAAAGGAAGCTCCTATGTAGCCGTTTACAAGCACAATAAATAAGAAAGGTTTTACAAGCAGCCAGTATTCCGTCTTAAACCCCAGCGGTTTAAAGAAAATCTGGTTTAATACTCCGTAAGGTGAATCTGCAGCAAGGAATTGCCACATCATTACATAAACGACAACCGGGGTTATTCTTGGTAAGAGCCATAGTGCTCTGAAAAAGAAACCTGCTTTTTTAGGGATATGGGTAGTAAGCAGGGATACAACAAGTGCCATACCAACATTAAAAAAGGTAAGGGTTACAACAACATATTTAATGGTCAGCCACAAGTGCTGCGGTGTCTCCGGATGTTTAATGATTGAGATGTAGTTTTTAAGTCCTACCCAATTCCAGTGTTTGAATCCTGTGGCTGTACTCATGTCAGTACCGGAAATATAGAAGGTGATTATTACTGGAAGAACATAGAAGAGAGCAACAAGAAAAAGTGTAGGAAGCAGAAACCACAGCCATGAATGCGCGGGGTTTTGTTTTTTAAGCTTAGGCTGTATAATATTAGATTTATCATTAACCATGATAATTTCTCCAGGTAATTAAAATGAATGCCGCAGAGGGATAAACCTGTCTACGGCATTCTCGAAATTAAACTATTTTACTATCAGAACGTCGCCGAGTTCCAGCTTCATCTGTTTTACTGCCTGGTCAGCAGCATCTTTTGGTGTCTTTTCTCCGGTTTCAGCGGCAACCATTCCATTCCATACTGAATCAAAGTAGATTCCGTACATTGTATGGTTTGGCTGGTAATAGTTGTAGTCGAGCATGTAGGTAACATCAGATAAAAATTTGTTGCTTTTATAAGGCTCATAGTTGATCTGTGACTTGAGAATTCCCAAATGGGTACTGCTTAAAGCATGTTTTGTGTTTATTTCTTTTGTTGCAATTTTTTCAAGAAGTCTTACTACATATTCGTCATCAGCTTTGGCTCTTCCCGATGCACTTTTTGATGTCATCATGTATACGAGCGGATGCGATAAAGTTCCGCCGTTTTTACCCTTAATTCCTGTCGGTTGCAGAGCGTATCCAACATTTTTATAGAGGACTTTATCTCCCCCTTCGTCTTTAACATAGTTTGCAGCCCAGTCTGCCCACTGCCAGATCCCGCCGTTCCAGAAAAGTGCTTTGTTATGTGAAACTGTGTCATGCCACACTCTCCATTCGGTACCAATATATTTTTCAGGAGTAATTCCTGTTGTTACACATTTCCTCTGAAAAGCATACCATTTCTCAAGTGCATCTTTAACAACTACCAACTTATCTTC
Organism: Spirochaetota bacterium; assembly: GCA_003641695.1. Taxonomy (GTDB): domain Bacteria; phylum Spirochaetota; class Spirochaetia; order B11-G9; family B11-G9; genus B11-G9. Next base: position 4,163 of record QNBL01000121.1, on the reverse strand, counting down.
TGCAGGATCATACAGGTATCCTCCATAAGAAAAGTAGTATTGGAGATAATCTCCGCCTTTGCGTGGTCTGTGCCAGTATCCGTAGCCTTTTTCAACAACACCAGCTTTAATAGCTTTCTGTGCGGTTGCAATCATGTCATCAAGAGTAAACTCGCCATCTTTTATTTTATTGGGAAGATCGCTGATTTGGGCGTCACTCCATCCAAGTTCCTTGAGTTTAGTCTTGCTGAAGAACAAGGGTCTTGCTTCTGTATCCTGGGGTACTGCCCATACTGTTCCATGCCATTGACATGGCGTCCACAGGCTTTCAATAACATCGTCAAATTCCGGAGAAAGCTTTTTAACATCCTTAACACTATCAGCAATTGGGACTATGTATTCGGCATTAGCCCAGACGGGGATATCCTCATGACCGGAAAGAACTATATCCGGTCCTTCTCCGGCATCGGCTGCCAGTGTAAACTTCTTTTTATAATCACCCCATGACGGGTTTTCATAATTAGCCTCCACAACAACGGTAACATTACTGCCTTCATTTTTTAGTTCTTCATTAAGAAGCTTGACAGCATCATAAGCCGCATCTGCTCTCATGTGTTCGACTTCGTTGGCTCTGGCCCATAATGTAATCTTTACTTCTCTGGGCCCGGAACTCTTTTCTTCATCCTGACCTCCTGCAAACACCATGAATGAACACAGCATCAGGAACCCAGCCACTAAAACCAATAAACGTTTCATTTGAAACCTCCTACGAAATTTCCGGAGTTACCGGATAAAATATTTAAAGAAAAAACAATGTTTTTTCTCAAATCCCGTCTAATATTTCTCTTAGTTTACGAGGTCTGTTTGTTGTTATGGAAAAAACAGACATTTTTGCGATTTTTTTCATCTCTTCCGGTTTGTCTACAGTCCAGACAGATACAGGGAGAAATCTTTTGTGCATAAATTCAACAATTTCAGAAGAGCAGAATTGATATGGTAAATTAATTCCACAGCATCCCGCCAGGCTTGCATATCTGTAGATAGTTTTTGCAGCGGATATATTATCAGTCAAGACAAGATGACTTAAATCTGTTCCAATATTCAGCAAAACTTGGAATTCAGGATAATTATGCTTGAAGAATGATGCTCTAATCCTTTCACAACCGGATATAAATACATTATCAAGCATTTTCTGATCATTGATGGTTTTAACGATGGATTCGATGCTTTCGTCTTCTTTGACATCCAGATTGATTACTATGCCGCTTCCCTTGATCAGATCAATGATATCATCCAGTTTTGTTATCTTTCCCTCCGGATGTTCGAACCTTATCTCTTTGTCTTTTTCAAGTTTCAGAATATCGTTAAAAACCATCTCTGATAAAGGAATCGTCTTTCCTGAAACGGTTTTAATTGTGCTGCTGTGTGACAGGACGGCAATCCCGTCCTTAGTTGCTCTTACGTCTACTTCGATGATATCCGCTCCTGATTCTATTCCCTCTCTAACTGAATCAAGAGTGTTTGAAGGGGTCCCTTCACATCCATCATGTGCTGTAACAAGGATCATTACCTGCCTCCTGCATGTTTGTTATATCACGAATGGGTTTGTGAGTAGAAATTTTTTTCCTTATAGGAAGTTATGTTATTTTAATTTAGCTTCAAATAATCTATACTAAGTATATTCAGCTTGTTAAATTGAATACACATACATAAGAACGGGGAAGAAGAGTTTGGGGAAAGCAAAGCACAGACTGAAAAAAAAAGATCTGATAATGAATATATTTGCATTATTTTCAGAGGAATATGAAAAAAGTAAACACAAATCTATCTGGGACATAGTAATATCCATCGAATATGTTATTGAATATCTAAAGGAAAAATGTGAGGTAGACTATAAGAGTTCACTGTGGTTGTGGACACAGATGAAGAGATACGAAGAGGAACTGGGTGTGAAGCTGTTTAGGAAGGTAAAGAAAAATGATAAAGAGTTTTCTATTGCAATACATTATCCGTTCAAGAATTTCTTTCAGAAACAGCATCTGTACGTAACGGAAAAAATAAAAGTTGCTAACGGGGTTTACGACTTGCTTCAGAATCTATCTGATACTCCAGATAGACGGAATCGCCTTAGAATTATACTTGGAGCAGGTACTCTGTGTTATCATCTTTCCACCATACTTGCTGACCACTCATGGAACAGCAGGATAAAGTATCTAATCCATACCAACAATCTTGGAGCGCTGGAACAGCTTATAATTCCAGGGATAAACAACGAAAATATTCGGATATCAATACCCGAAGGAGTTGTCGATCCGGTTACGCAGACAATTATAGGGGAGAATAATGCTATTTACAGCGATGTTGAATTTGACTTTATAATACAGGGTACAAGTTATGTCTATAATGGCAATTTATATATAGAGTCCGGTGAGGAGAGTTTGAGAAAGCATGAAATACTCAAGAAGACGAAGGGGAAGAAAATTCTGGTTCTGACAAAGCGTGAGTTTACTGATAAGCTCCCTGACGGAATGAGTGAATTCGGAAATATAAAAGATTACGATTATGCGGTAATCCCAAAAAAAAGTACGGATTCAACTATAAAGAAAAAGTGCGAGAGTATTTTTGAACAGTACAGCGGTTTATTCATACCGCAGATAATCAACTGGAACTATGAGATATTAAAGGTTAACAATAACGTATGAAATTATATAGTAGCAGTCTATGATTCGAGAGTATCGGCCTGCCTCTTTTTCCGCAGGAATATGTTTCTCCAGTGCTGGATAAGTAATCATTCTTTACCCCCTAACTTTAGAAGTCATCCTATATAAAAGTTTTATTTCCTGTATTGTCAATTATGTAAATTATATTTACTATAACAGAGTTCCACTGAAGTAAAGAACATGAATATCAGGGAATCTATAATCTTGAACTTAGTTTTGACCGTTTGCAGAGGGAAAAAATATAATGAAGCTGGTTACTGGAAGTATTAAAATCCTGAGAGAACTTACGTAACATTTTCCAGATGACAAAAAACGTACAACTACAATAGCCTCACTTACCTCCAGGACTTTAGCTGATTTTTCAATTTTTTATAATAGTGTTGCACATACTTGCAAAATCTTCAACCTTCTCATTGGCTATATCAAAATGAAATTCCAGGTTATGGGTACCTTCAATATCAACTATCAATCGCTTCAATTCCTCTTTTTCATCCTTATTTAATTCCACATGGTTAATTTTTTCCAATGGGATAATCAGAGATACTGTTCCATAAGACGTTTTTAAAGTCATACTTTTACTTTTCTCTTCTCTAATATGAATAATTTCACTGGAAGTAAGAACAGTTACATGGGAAGCAATATACTTAAATATAGTTTTCTCCCCTCTTTTTTGTATAACTTTTTTCCTTACTTCGGGTTGGAAAAGAACACTATGAACAGTCGCTTCGTTCTGAATCAACTCCATTATACTGTTCAGGTATTTCAAATTATTCTTTCCTAAAATTTCCAACAACTCTTTCTCATCTTCATTTTTCTGAGAAAACTTCTTATCTTGACTTAGATAATTTCTAATTGCTGTAATTATTTTATTAAAAACCTTATCTCCCATTGTGTTAAAATATAATGAAACAGAAATTTCTCCAAAAATTTTCAGCTTTCCCATCATGAGTATACTTACTTTTTCTATATAACTTATTTCATCAAAAGAACATTTTTTTTCTATAACTCCATCTTTTGTATTCACAAGAACAGACAATGAGTCATCATAGAGAGAAAGAAGTTTTTCATTTCTTTTTTTTAAAAGTGTACTATTAGCTGGTATATAAACTGTATATGGAAATTTCTCATCACGCTGGTAAAAAAAATCTTTAAACACTTTAGGTATATCATCATAACTATTTATCTTCTCAGGCCAGGCTTTCATTGTCATAATAGATGACATGCCTCTTAATCCTCTTGGATTAGATAACATAAAATTCTCCTAAATAAATCATGGGACAATTAAAGTTTTCAATTACCCCATTTAACTAATTCTCATTAATTCTTCTTCACATTTTTTCTCATATCAACAACAACCGCAACAATTATAATAGCTCCTTCTGTAACCTGCTGCCAATAAGCACCAACCCCAAGCAAGGTTAATCCATTTCTTAATACTGCAAGAGCAAGAGCCCCTACAAAAGC
>QNBL01000120.1 GCA_003641695.1 Spirochaetota bacterium | reverse complement strand
GCAAGCTCGGCTGCTTTTTCTGCAGCAGCATCATCGATTTTTTTCCCTTTCAGGAATTCCTCTGCCTTTTTTGCCCGTACCGGAACGGGAGCTACAGCATTCAAAGCTATCAGGTAGTTATTTCCACCATCTGTACATACCGCGACTCCTGCCTGAGCGAGGTCCTCGCCTTCATATCTGCCCATTTTGACATATACATCACCGGTCTTCTCTTTCTTTAACGGAAGCTTGACACCGACAACCATTTCATCATCCTTAAGGGCGGTTTTTTTTACTCCGGTAAAGAAATCTTCAATCGGGATTTCCCGCTCTCCATCTGCACTCTTCACAACGACAACAGCGCTGTACACAAGCAGCGGTGATCCGGCTTCAAGGGATGGTACTGCGTTACAGATATTACCGACCAGTGTACCGGTATTTCTGACACCGACTGAAGCAACAAGTTCCGAAGCTTCATAAAGAGCAGGATAATCCTCTCTGATACTGTCAGACTCAATAATCTCAGTCCAGCTTACCCTTGCACCTATGTAAACATACCCATCCTTCTTCTCAATACCTTTTAATCCTTCAATTCCTTTTAGGTCAATAACTACTTCCGGTACAAGTATCCCTTTGTTCATCTGTATAAAAAGGTCTGTTCCGCCAAGAAGGAATCGTGCTTTACTGCCAAACTCTTTCTTTAACGAAAGGGCTTCATCTAAATCGGCAGGTTTCAAATAGCGAAAATTCTCCACAATATATCCTCCGTATGAATATTAATATTCTTTAAGCTCCCAGATAACAAAAAGTCAGCAGAAAAAGAAAAAAACCGACGGAAGTATTTTTTAATTTAAAAAACAATCTGTCGATTTTTTTCACAGGAGCAAAAAATAAGTATACCATACATTGCAGAGTTGTCAATTTTTTTTTCGCAATAATCGACACATTTTTTGCATAATAAGTGAAAACCCGGTCAAAATAATTCTGCAATCCAAAAAAAACCGGAAAGTGCATCACTTCCGGATGTAGATCCATGCTGTAGTGCTTTTTTAACAATTTCAACAGGATTACCTGCTCCGGCTTTCAGCGCTTCGGCAAACTCAAGTAAATATGAAGGGAAGGAATTCCTTAAAGCAAGGGATAGAAGCGTCCTGCCGCCGGCGGTAGTCTTGTGAAGATTTTTCCCGATTTTTCCCTTGTCTATAACCCTCTTTCCGGATATAACCTCAAAGAGAAGTGCCCCTGAAATAAAATCATCCCCCGAGGGGGTAAATCCTACGCCCAGGCCAACCAACGGGCTTACATCCAAAGAAACATCATCCTCCAAACCGGTAATCTTCCCGGCTGCCGGAAGAATCCGGCGGGCAGCCGTAGTGTACAGGTTCCCGGCTCTTCCGGTTACTACCGGTGACAACCCATCCGCTTTGGCTGAGTCATTAAAAACCGTCCTGCAGGCTTCCATGGACTCAAGTGAATAATCCGGAAACTGAGCAACTGCTCCCGACCACAGGGAAGCGCTCTTCATGCCGATAACCAGATCATGAAAAACAACCGTTCCGTTCTTCCACAAAAAGCTACTTCCCTCAGATACGGAATGAGCAAAAGAATTAAAATCTTTAACGGCGAGTCCGTAATCAGTCATGTTACGGGAACCGTCTACCAGCGAAATCAGGATCCCTGAAGGGTGCAGCAGGTTCACCGCCTTCGAATAGATTGACTGGACTACTCCTTCCCAGAACTCTGCAGGGAGAAACGCTCCCTTATACTCTGAATCAAACACCTTTTCCATCAACATCCATTAGAAACAAAAAATGCCTCCTCTACAAGAGTAAAGAAGGCAATTAAAGATATATCTGAATACAGACTAAGCTTTTTTAAAATCCTGAAAATTAAGAATTACGTTAAGAAGGATTCCAACAACAGCAGCAAGGCCAAGACCGCTCAGATTTATAGCTCCTAATTCAAAAGCAGCACCACCGAGTCCGAGAACCAGCATTACTGCAGTTACCATGAGATTTGAAGGTATGGTAAGATCCACTTTTGCATCAACCATGTTCTTGATCCCGATAGATGAGATCATACCAAAAAGAAGAATTGAAATGCCGCCGATTACCGGTCCCGGGATGGTCCCGATAAGAGCAGTAAACTTTGGAATTATGGAGAGGATCAGTGCAAAAATTGCAGCAATTCTCATAACTACAGGATTAAAAACACCGGTGAGGGCAACAGCTCCTGTGTTTTCACTATAGGTAGTGTTGGCAGGTCCTCCAATGAACGCTGAAAGAGATGTTGCAAGCCCGTCACCCATAAGGGTTCGGTGAATACCGGGATCCTTTATAAAATCCTTTTCTACAACATTACCGATAGCGAGTACATCTCCAAAGTGTTCTACCATTGTTACAAACGCAATAGGAACAATCATTGCTATTGGTCCAGCTGCAAACTTGGGGAACTGAAAGTGAGGCAGGCCGAACCATGCTGCTTCCTTGATACTGGTAAAATCCACAACTCCAAGAATAATAGATAAAACATACCCAGAGATAAGTGCAATAAGTACCGGAAGAGCTGAAACAAACCCTTTAAACACCCTTTTTATAAAAACAGCAACCGCAAAGGTAAAGAGGGCAATACCCCAGGCACCGTTAACACCAAGTTTTTCTACAACTGCAGGAGAGTTTGTACCGTTGGCATTACTGATTGCAACATCGGCAAGCATCATACCGATAAGAATGATCATTGGTCCGGTTACCTGCGGAGGAAGAATTTTGTGCAGGGTTTCATACTTTACAAATTTGAAGATAACTGCAACTACTACATACATCAAACCTGCTACAAAAATACCGCCAGTTGCAAACCTGATATCCCCTGTCTGCTGTGTTACAGCAAGAATCGGAGGGATAAAGGCAAATGAACTTCCCAAAAATACCGGAACCTTGAACTTTGTCAGAATGTGAAACAGCCAGGTTCCAATAGCTGCTGCGAAGAGGGTTACCCCGACATCAAGTCCGGTGATCAGGGGAACAAGTACAGTGGCTCCAAACATAACAAACGTATGCTGGAGCCCAAGCACGATGATTTTTCCGTCAATCTCGCTTTTCATAAAATCTCCTTAAAATAATTAGTTTATGCAAATATTTTTCGCAAGGCAGGATTGTAACATGAAAACCTGGAAAATCAAGTTTTTTTTAAAAAAAAATTAAAGAAAAATTGTTTTTAGTTTTCTCTTTCTTTATATCAAGACTTAATATTCTTAAAGACTTTTCTTATTGCAGTAGACCATCTTTCAGGATAGGGGATTCTAAATGCAGCTCTATCTTTCTCCCCCTTTTCGTTTATAAAGTTAAAGATAACTACATTTCCGTACATGTTTTTACCCTTAAAATCATCAGTAACAGATAGTGAAGAAAACTTTGATCCGGGAATAAAGAGTTCTCTCTTGAGAATCCTTGAGCAGTAGTACATCCCCTCTGCAGACAGCCCCAAAGCGCCGATACTGTTAAAAGGGATTCCCGGAACAGACTCCACCCCGTAAAAATGAACCCTGTAATTGCTTAAAAGAATATTTCCCTCTCCCAATTTTTGCCGAAGCCGCTTTGATTCAACATTCCTGAAAAAGGAAATAAACAGCACAATTGCCATAAATGCACCGCCGACTACAAGTGTGTTTACATTTTCACTGGTAAAAATATTCATTGTATCTTTGCGAGATAACGCTTAATCTTTTTTTCAAGGAACCTGGAAGTAAATTTTCCGGCCCCCAGTTCTTTTAAAAAGGATTCAGCGATTTCATCGTCACTCCTGTCTTCATTTTTAAGTTTTTTAATATAATCACTATTTCTCTCAATCATTTTTCTAACGGAATTCTGATCTCCGTCCCGCATCATGAGCAGAGATATTATCCCGATAACTATTGAAACTGCTACCGTAACAGTAACGTCATAGGAAGTATCCGTAATAAGCAATCTTAAAAACGAATCAGGATTCCCCGCATTAAATATAAGGTAAAAATCGGCTATCATAAGAAAAGCAAGTACGAAATATAAAATCTTACGCAGTAAACGGTTCATCCATTCCTCCCCGATAAACAAAAACAAAGTAAAAAAGATATGAGACACCATAGAGTGTCTCATATCCCATACTAAATCAATAGTAACATGTCAGGAGCAAAGCTTATGACTTTTTAAGTGTAAGTTCTTCACCAACAGCCATTTTGGCCCATTCGGCTTCAGCTTTTTCCCACGCTTCATCACTTGCTTCACTTTCCCAGTATTCAAGTCCTCGTTCAGCCCGTGTCGCGCCAGGCAGCCAGTTATCAAGCGCAATTGCAACAATTGCCGTTACCGCCATACCTGTTGTAAGGATTGTCTGTGTAATAGCTCCGAGTACATTTACCAAAGAACCGGAAGTACCCCAGCTTATTGCATTAGCATTAAAGTGAGCGGGGAAACTTAATCCGGCAAAGAAAGAAAGACCAACGATAAACAGGTTTCTGGAGTTGTTAAGGTTTACAAACTGCAGGTTGGAAAGCCCGACTGCAGCGATAAGTCCGAACATCCCGACAAACATCGCTCCGATTACCGGCTGGGGCAGTGTTGAAAGGGCAGATCCGAATTTTGCAAACATGGGAAGAACCAGCATGATTACTGCACCCGCTCTGATTACACGGCGGCTTGCTACGTGGGTAAGACCGATTGATCCGATATTCTCTGAATAAGAAGTTGTTCCGTTACCAGTCTGAAACAAACTTGCTATAAAACAACCTAGACCTTCAGCACCAAGCCCTTTGGAAATCATTTTCTCTGTAGGGACAGGAGCTTCAGCCATTCTGGCACATGCATAGTAGTCACCGATTGATTCGACCATGGAACCAAGATACCCGGCAAGCATACCAAGAGAACCGGCAAGAGTAATTGCATTCAGCTGCGGGAATCCCCACTTAAAGGGAAGTGCAGGGCGGAGAGAAAACCAGGGAGAAGCCTGAATAAGACTTATACCTTTCGTCAGGTTCGCAGCATTACCCTCAGGGATCCAGCCTGCCAAGGTTCCTATCAATGCAGCTATCCACCCGGTCAGTATTGCAAGAAGTACAGGGAAAAGAAGAAAAACTTTTGATTTTCTTGAGAACACCTGCGAGTACAGTATCAGAGCCAAAAGTGTTAAAATTGAAATTACCCAGTTACCAGCCATCCAGGGAGCTCCGATTCCATAGAGAGCAAGTCCGATCATTGCAATCGTAGGTGCAATTGCTATCGGACTGATTGCCCGTTTAATAAGCCCCATAAGTCCGGTATATCCAAGAATGATTTCAAAGAACGATGCAAACATTACTGCTGCACTAACCTGCTGGATCATAACCTGCCAGCCGAGATTCTTTGCAGCAACCATTCCAACGATAGCAAACATCGGCCCCAAGAAAGAGAAAGTACCACCCTGAACAATCGGAAGTCTGTTCCCGAGGGGCGACTGCTGCAGCAGTGTGGTAATACCGGATACAAAGAACATTGTCGAAATAAGAAGAGCCAGTTCTTCCTGCGGCATTTTCATTGCTCCGCCTACGATAAAGGGAATAAGTACAGTAGCACCGAACATCGTCAGATACTGCTGCAGCCCTAAAAGAAAAGCAAGACCCATTTTCGGCCGACTTCCCATCGGATAGATCACCCATCCGCTAGTTTTTCCGTTTTCGCTCATATTTCCTCCATTATTTTTTTAAGCAGCAGCTTTTGTGTAACACACCCACTGCTGTCTTAAATTTTTTCATAGAATATAAAAACCTCTTAAGGTCTACATATTTCCCCGTACATCTCCGGCCTTCTATCCCTGAAGAACTGCCAGCCGTCACGGACCTCTCTAATAACATCAAGGTCCAGATCTGCAACAACAAGCTCAGTCTTGTCCTCTGACCCCTTCACCAGGATCTTGCCCCGGGGGTCTACAAAATAACTGGATCCGTAGAACTCACCGAATTCCCACGGTTTCTCGAGTCCAACCCTGTTGTTCGCTCCGATAAATACGCCGTTTGCAACTGCCGATGCCGGCTGTTCCAGTTCCCAGAGGTACTGGGATTTTCCCTTTGTGGTAGCTGAAGGATTAAAAAGTATTTCAGCTCCGTTCAAGGCCAGACAGCGTGCCGATTCGGGGAAATGCCTGTCATAACAGATAAAAACACCAACCTTTGCATAGGCAGTATCAAATACAGGGAATCCAAGATTACCGGGTTTAAAATAGAATTTTTCCCAGAATCCGGGCCAGGTGTGGGGTATCTGTATCTTCCGCATCTTCCCGAGATAGGATCCGTCCGCATCGATTACTGCTGCAGTATTGTAGTAGACTCCAGGCTGATCTTCCTCGTACACGGGAACAACCATTACCATATTGTACTTTTTTGCATACTCAGCCATTCGGTTTGTTGTCGGACCGGGTACAGGCTCGGCTGACTGATACCACTTGGTATCCTGTTCAGCGCAGAAATACGGACCGTAAAATATTTCCTGGAGACAAAGGATCTGCACCCCCTGCTTCCCTGCGTCTTCGATCAGAGGTATGTGTTTCTGGATCATCGCCTCTTTTATCTCAGCTACGGTGCCTTCATGTTTTGGATTTGAAGCCTGAATGTGCGCACATTTAACAACTCTCGGCATTTTTTTCCTCCTCATTTAAAACTAAAGATAAAGTATAGCTCCCGTTTTTCTTATCTGTCAAGGAAAAAAGATTAATATACAGGGTCAAAGTTTCTCTTTTTAGTTAGATCCCCCGGATGGAGAAGCAGGAAGGGCAAAGTAAAAAACAGCTCCTTTTTGGACTTCCCCCTCTCCCCAGACCCGGCCGCCATGCCGTTCCAGTATCCGTTTCACCAGCGCAAGCCCGATGCCGGTACCTTCGAATTCTTTTTCTGTGTGCAGCCGTTTAAAAACATTGAAAAGGTTATCTTTATACAATGCATTAAATCCCGCTCCGTTATCCTCAATACGGAAGACACCCTCGCCCTCCTGCTTTTCTGAAGAGATGGTTATTTCCGGAGACTCTTTCTTTGAAGAAAACTTTACAGCATTTCCAATAAGGTTCACCCATACCTGGTAAAGAAGATGCCGGTCTCCGGTTATGGTGTGCAAACTGCCAAGGGTAAAATGGATGCGTTTTTTTTGGTCAGGAGAAACAAGGTTATCAAACACCTGCAGAGCCATTTTCTTCATATCGACTGGAGCCATCCTCATTGAAACTCTTCCGGTTTTTGAAAAGGAAAGCAGATCATCGATAAGTTCACCCATTCGCATTGCGTTTTTCCTAATAGTGTTCATAAGCCGGTCAGTTTCCGAATCCTGCCGGTTTTGCAGATGCTCAGACAACAGCTCAATATACCCGTGAATTGCTCTCAAAGGAGCACGGAGGTCGTGGGATATGGAATAAGAGAAGGATTCAAGCTCCTCATTTGCTTTTTTAAGCTTTTGATTAAGAATCTCAAGCTCACGGCGTGCTTCGTTGGCATCCTCAAGCAGGTAAACAAGGGCCTTCTGGGATCTTTCCAACGCGGATCGCTTGGTTTTAAGTTCTTTTGTCCGTTCTTCTACGCGCTCTTCGAGGTGCAGTCGGTGCTGTTTCAGTTCTTTTTCTATTTTCTTTTGTTTGGTTATATCGGTTTTTATTCCTAATAAATGGATTATACCATGCAATTCGTCAAAAACTGGTGAAATAATGTTTTTTTCGATGTATATGTTCCCGGTTTTCGATTTGTTAATGAGCTCACCCCGCCACACCTCACCGGAGAGGACGGTGTCCCACAGTTCGGTATAGGTTTCCCGGGGTGTTCCCCCGCTCTGCAGGATTCGGGTATTTTTCCCCACCAGCTCCTGCGCCGTATATCCGGTCATCCTGCAGTATGCAGGGTTTACATACTCAATAGTACCGGCAGTAGTGGTGATAACAATGGAGTTGGGGCTTTGTTTTACAATAGTGCTTAACATGCGGAT